>CBDUCT010000079.1:0-11207 GCA_965365715.1 uncultured Cyclobacteriaceae bacterium
ATCAGAGGAACAATATTTTCCGCCTCATTATATGTTGGTATAATAATTATTCCTTTATTCAAATCGTCCCGGTTTTTTAATCGTCATCAATTTTTAAATTCATGAAATTTGACGGATAAATTCATAAGGGCAAATATATTTCCATAAGATTAAGAATTTTTAAAGAATAATAAAAAAAAAACGCAATCTTAAAAAAACTTCTCATTTAGCTGTCTTGTATTTAATTTTGGCAAATAGTACTCGCATCAATTTTTACATCGATCAATACACTATTCTAAATTTGATGTACATTTATCAATCTTATATGAAAATACCATGTTGAGAATAGCCATACAAAAATCGGGACGACTCAGTGATGAATCGATGAAACTCATTCGTGAATGCGGAATTAAGGTCAATAACGGTAAAGGCAAACTAAAATCTTCTTCTACAAATTTTCCACTGGAAATATTATTCCTCCGAGATGATGATATACCCGGCTATATCGAGGATAATGTCGCAGATATCGGAATTGTAGGGTTAAACCTAGTAAAGGAAAAGAAAAGGGAAGTAGATATTATTCTGAAATTAGGCTTCTCTAAATGCAGGTTATCGCTAGCCATACCGAAGGACAAGCAATATGAGGGATTGAAATTCTTTGAAGGAAAGAATATAGCCACTTCATACCCCAATATTATAGCTGAATACCTGGCTTCAAATGGTATAACTGCTGATTTGCATGAAATAAGCGGGTCCGTTGAAATTGCGCCGGGTATAGGGCTTGCTGATGCAATATGTGATATTGTAAGTTCAGGAAGCACTTTATTAACAAATGGCTTAAGAGAGGTTGAAACAATACTCGAATCAGAAGCCGTATTGATTGGTCATAAAGATCTGGAAAAACCAAAAAAGGAACTACTGGATGCTCTAATGTTCAGAATCCATGCTGTACAAAATGGCAGAAACAATAAATATATATTGCTGAATGCGCCTAATGATAAGATTAATGAGATTATCAATATACTCCCGGGTATGAAAAGCCCTACTGTGGTCCCTCTCGCAATGGAAGGATGGAGTTCTCTGCATTCCGTTATTAATGAGGATCAATTCTGGGAAGTCATAGACAATTTGAGAAATGCAGGGGCTGAAGGAATATTAGTAGTACCAATTGAAAAGATGATCCTTTGAAATAATATTTTATGAAAATTATTAAGAACCCGGATAAGAAGAAATGGTCAAAACTCTTAAAGAGACCAGCTATTAAAGAAAAGGAAATAAGGAGGATTGTTAAGCCTATACTAAAAAAGGTAAAAGAAAAGGGCGACAAAGCGCTCCGGCTTTTTGCTTTTGAATACGATCATGTAGAATTGGATAACATACTGGTATCCTCATCAGAAATAGCAGGTATCGAGAAAAATATCGATAAAGACATCCGCGAAGCTATTAAGAAAGCTTATAAAAATATTAAGAAGTTTCATGAAGCCCAATTAACAGATACTTTGGAAGTGGAAACGACGCGAGGTGTTATTTGTAAAAGAAAAAATGTGCCCATAGAGCGTGTAGGGTTATACGTTCCCGGTGGAAGTGCACCATTGTTTTCGACGGTATTAATGCTTGCCATCCCGGCCAAGATTGCAGGTTGCAAGGAAATTATTATCTGTACCCCTTCTGACAGAAACGGCAAGATACATCCGCTAATATTATATGCGGCAAAGTTAACGGGCATCGAAAAGATTGCAAAAGTAGGAGGAGCCCAGGCAATCGGGGCATTGGCTTATGGGACGGAAAGCGTACCTAAAGTTGATAAAATATTTGGTCCCGGGAATCAATATGTTACTGCCGCAAAGCAGATAGTAAATCAAAAAGGAATTGCGATAGACATGCCTGCCGGCCCATCAGAGGTTGCTGTGATAGCCGATCAATCGGCTAATCCGGAGTTTATTGCTTCCGACCTTCTATCTCAGGCTGAACATGGCATCGATAGTCAGGTAATACTAATATCCACTGATGAAGACTTAATTAGAAGAGTTATAATAGAAATAAAGGTATTATCAGAGGCCTTACCGAGAAAACATATTATTGAAAAATCTCTATTGAACAGCCGTTTCTTCTTAGTTGAAAATCTTGAGGTGGCAGTTGAACTATCTAACGCTTATGCTCCGGAACATCTGATTATATCGACGGAAAACTGTGATGCCCTCGCTGAAAAAATTATAAATGCCGGCTCCGTATTTTTGGGAAATTATACACCTGAATCAGCTGGTGATTATGCGTCAGGAACCAATCATACCCTGCCTACATATGGTTACGCGCGCACTCACAGTGGTGTTTCGGTCGATAGTTTTTTAAAGAAAATCACCTTTCAAAAAAGCTCAATTATAGGATTAAGAAACCTGGGACCCGCTATAGAATTAATGGCCGAGAAAGAAGAGCTGGAAGCCCATAAGCTGGCCATTTCAATCCGTCTTAAGAACCTGAAATCAAATGGTTAACATTAAAAAGCTGGTCCGACCCCATATTATGGAATTAAGTGCCTATTCCTCAGCTCGCGATGAATATACTGGCAAAAAGGGCATTTTTCTTGATGCTAATGAAAATCCCCTTGGTTCAACTTCCAGAAAATCATACAACAGATATCCGGATCCATATCAGAAATCACTCAAAAAAGCGATTGGTAAACTAAAAAATATTTCAACGGATAAAATTTTTCTTGGGAATGGCAGTGATGAAGCCATTGACTTATTGGTAAGGATTTTCTGTCATCCCAATCAGGATAGCGTTATTGTCATGCCTCCAACTTTTGAAATGTATGAAGTAGCTGCCCGGATAAATCAGAATGAAGTAATTGCTGTCCAGCTTACAAATGATTACCAGATTAACCTGGGGAAAGTACTCGAGGAGATTACACCGAATACAAAGATTATATTTATTTGTTCTCCCAATAATCCTACCGGCAACAGTATGGACCGGGAGAGCATTCTTGAAATAGTAAAAAAATTCAATGGAATAGTGGTAATTGATGAAGCCTATATAGATTTTTCCAGGGATCCCGGCTGTTTTGATCTTCTGGAAACATACAACCATGTGGTCGTACTTCAGACCTTTAGTAAAGCCTGGGGGTTAGCCGGACTGCGTCTTGGAATGGCCTTCGCTGACAAGGAAATTATAAAATTGCTAAATAAAGTCAAACCACCCTATAATGTAAACAGGGCTACACAATCACTGGCCGTGAAAGCAATTAAAAAGGCCGAATTTAAAGACTTTATGGTACAGCAATTATTAGCAGAACGCAAAATACTTAACCTGGAATTATCTAATCTGAAAATCGTGGAAAGGGTATATCCTTCAGATTCAAATTTCCTTCTGGTCCGGTTCAAAGATGCTGATAGGGTATATAATCATTTATTAAAGAATCAAGTTATCGTTCGAAGCCGGTCAAACGTTGTACTCTGTGACAATGCGCTGAGAATAACGGTTGGTAATGAAAAAGAGAACGATGCATTAATCACCACCTTAAAAAATTACAAAGAGTAAAATGAGAAAAATTCTTTTTATAGACCGGGATGGAACAATTATCGAGGAACCCCATGAGGACTTTCAAATTGACTCACTGGATAAATTACAGTTTATTCCTAAAGTTATAACCAGTCTGTCCGGGATCTGTAAGCATGGGGATTTTGATCTGGTTATGGTTTCTAATCAGGATGGATTGGGTACAGATAGTTTTCCTGAAGAAACTTTTTGGCCTGCCCACAATAAAATGTTACAAATCCTGAACAATGAAGGTATTGTTTTTGAGGACATTCACATTGATCCAAGTTTTCCACATGAAAACTCAATGAACAGAAAACCAGGAACAGGGATGTTGGGGAAGTACTTGAAAGGGGAATTTGATTTGAAGAACTCATTCGTAATAGGTGACAGATTAACCGATATCGAATTAGCCCATAACCTGGGATCCAAAAGCATTTTGTTTGGTGGTTTAAGATCGGATGAAGCTGATTTATGTACAAATGACTGGGATGAAATATATAATTTCCTTGTGTTCCCGGAAAGAAAAAGCCTTATTAAGAGGAAGACTAAAGAAACGGATATCCTCATAAAGCTAAATCTGGATGGAACCGGGAAATCAAAGATCAGTACAGGATTAAACTTCTTTAACCATATGCTTGAGCAAATCTCCAAACATGGTAAGTGTGATCTGGAGATATCCGTTAAGGGTGACCTGGAAGTAGATGAACATCATACAATTGAAGATACTGCTCTGGCACTGGGGGAGGCATTCAGGGTAGCATTAGGTGACAAAAAAGGTGTATCGAGATATGGTTTCCTGCTCCCAATGGATGATGCACTGGCTCATATAGCTATCGATTTCGGAGGTCGCCCATGGATGGTCTGGGATGTTGAATTCAAACGTGAAAAAATTGGGGATGTACCTACTGAGATGTTTTATCATTTTTTTAAATCTTTTACTGACAATGCTAAGTGCAATTTGAATATTAAGGCTGAAGGAAAAAATGAGCATCATATCATCGAGGCTGTGTTTAAAGGATTTGCTAAATCCATCAAAATGGCAGTCTTAAGAAACGAAAATGAAATTGATTCTATTCCAAGCACCAAAGGATTGCTATAACCTGGCTTTAGGCGGCCTTCGCCATAATTACTCAGCCAGGTGCTTTGAATGTTAAAAAGGATATTCAGGGATAAAATAATAAAAGTATAACCAATACGACTTGTTTAATTAAACGCTGTTTTAAAATCTATTTTAAGTAGCAACGATTTTTACTTTTGCCAGTTGTGAGGCTGTTGATAAACCAACGAGTGCTCCCATAAGGTGGGATTCCCAGGACACACCTGGTTGCTGAGGGAAGATCCCATAAACCAGTCCTCCATATAACAACAATATTATTAGGGAGATAAGGATTGATTTAAAGTCTTTTCGAAACCTACCAAAAAAAATGAGAAAAGAGGCCAATCCATATACCAGGCCGCTTGCTCCTATATGGAGTGATTGTCGGGCGAAGATCCAAACAAGAATATTTGTAAAAAAATAACATTGGAAAAAAACCTTCCTTGCTATCCGGTCATAGAAAAAAAATAATATGATTCCAAGAAAGAGTATAGGAAGAGAATTTGAAATGAGATGCAACATATTACCATGAATCAAAGGGGCAAGCAGTATCCCGACCATGCCATGAAATGTCCGTGGATATATCCCCAAAACTGCCAGATCGAAAGGTAAGATCAAGCCAATGGCAAAAACCGTCCAGAGGATAAAAACAAATCTTATAGGTATAACCAGACTATCCTCTAAATGCATAACAAATATATCACTTATATAAGTCAGGGTTTTTGATCACCTTCAACTCCATTAATTTTGATTCCTCATAATCAACAGAGATATAACCCAATACTCCCCCTGATGACTTTGCTATTCTTTTTGCAATATCTTTCATGCTTTCATAAAACTGAATGGCAAATTTTCGGTCAAGTTTCGGAAGAATTGTATTAAGTTTCTTTAGTTCTTCCAAAATCAGGGGAGTCCTTTTTCTGGCCTCTCGCGGAAGAGAGGCTATCTCTTCAATCAGATTATATTCAAATTCATCCCCAATAGAGGAATAAAAATCTTTAAGCAGGATACGCGCTTTGATAGGTTTATATCTGGAAATACGTAATGCCTCCTTAATTTCAGATTTATCAATCTTGTTGTCAGCACCTGCTATTAAAATAGCGACCAGTACTGGTGCTTTCTGCAGGAAGAGCTTTTCCTCCTCATTTAAAGGGTCCAAATAATTAATCATATACTATTAACTTAAAAAATAGGTAAATTATTATACCCTTTAAGAAAATCACTTGTTCATGAAGGAAAAATTCATATTAAAAATCAGATAATTTTATATAAATAAGGCATAACCCGGGCTTATGGGTCACTTTTATAAGAATAAAACCAACAAAAAAGACTATCGAGCATATTCACTTCGTTATCATAAAGTAGAAGTGACAAATAGAATTTATTTCAGCTGAGAATTTTTACAGTTTAACCAAATAAAAGATAAGATTTAGGATAATGTCGTCGAATGAAACTATAAAAATCTTTATTGTTGAGGATGATCCTGTGTATCTGAAATTCCTCAATTATGTTATAGGGCTTAATCCAGATCATGAGATTAAAACATTCTCGAATGGTAATGATGCATTGAATGCCTTACACGAAAAGCCTTCTATCATCACGCTTGATTATAGCTTGCCAGATAAATCCGGTGAAGAAATATTGAAGGAAATCAAGGAGTATGACTCCAATATTCCGGTCATAATTGTTTCCGGTCAGGAAGAGATAGGTATAGCCGTTCAATTATTAAAACTCGGGGCATACGATTACATTATTAAGGATGAAGAAACCAAAGAGCGGCTTGAATATGCCTTAACCAATGCAAAAAGGAACATCAACCTGGTAAATGAAATTAACACCTTAAAACAGGAGATATCAGAAAAATACGAATTCGGAAATAGCATAATAGGCAATTCACCTGCCATTAAGAGGGTTTTTGACTTGATGAAAAAAGCCATTAAAACAAATATTACTATTTCAATTACCGGAGAGACGGGCACAGGAAAAGAACTTGTAGCTAAGGGAATCCACTATAACTCAGCAAGAAAAAAGAAACCATTTATCCCTGTAAATTTAGCTGCCATTCCTAAAGAATTGGTTGAAAGCGAGTTGTTTGGCCATGAAAAAGGATCATTTACCGGTGCAGTGACCAGGAGAATCGGAAAATTTGAGGAAGCCAGTGGAGGCACCATATTCCTTGATGAGATAGCAGAGATGGACTTGAATCTCCAGGCAAAATTATTGCGCGTAATCCAGGAAAGAGAAGTATCCAGGGTGGGTGGCAACAGTATCATTCCTATAGATGTCAGATTGCTCGTAGCAACCCATAAAAATCTGGCAGATGAAGTAAAAAAGGGTAATTTCCGTGAAGATCTGTACTACAGGCTACTGGGCCTTCCCATACAACTACCCCCTCTTCGCGAGCGGGATACAGACATTATACTTCTTGCAAAGCACTTTTTATCCACCTTCTGTAGTGAAAATGATCTGGGTGATCTATCCCTGAATAGGGAAACCCAGGAGAAACTTTTACGTTATCATTATCCCGGAAATATCAGAGAATTGAAATCGATCATTGAACTTTCAGCTGTAATGTGCAATGATAGTGTAATTCTTGCGGAAGATATAAACTTCAACAGCCCGAAAAGTGAAGAAAATTTTACTTACCAGGAACTATCATTGAAGGAGTATAATGATAGAATTATTGATCACTTCCTGAAGAAATATGACAATAATGTATTGAAGGTCGCTGATATCCTGGATATTGGAAAATCTACTATATATCGATATTTGAAAGAAAAAACTATTTAATATGGAAAGCGTTGATCGCAACGGTAAAAGTATAACAGATCTGTCCTACCTGGTTTCTATATGCGGGGATGACGATGATTTCAAATCAGAAATGATTGAAACTTTCTTAAAAAATACCCCTCCGCTGATCAATGATATGAAAAACTATCTTATAGATTCAGAATGGAAAATGATCGGAGATATCGCTCATAAGATGAAACCATCTTTTACATTTATGGGTATTCATACCGCAAAAGATCTGATATTAAGTATAGAGAAACAGGGCAGGATGCAGGAGAACGTTAGGGAAATTCCAACTATGGTCTTAGAATTAGAATCAATTTGCATAGGAGCCTTCGCTGAACTGGAAACAGAATTGGTTCAGGACTGAATATTGTTAAGCTTTTTATTCATAATAAAATTCAAGATCAAACTCAGTTGCCAGTCCGGGTTTACTTTTTAATATAATCGCTGCCTTATGTCTTTTAATTATTTCAAGACAAACTGATAACCCCAAACCATAATGATTACCATTCTTTTTGGTAGAAAAAAATGGTGTGTACACTTGCGATTTATCTTTAAAGGGGATTCCACTTCCTGTATCAATTATCCTGAATACTACCTTTTCTTTTTCTGCATAATAATCCAAATATATGTCTCCTTCATTAATAATTGCCTCTATAGCATTTTGAAGTAATAAATGTATGAGCAACAGCATAAATTCTTTATGACAAAATACATTCAGATTCGCATTTTTATTGATGTGAAAGTTTATTTTCCCGTCATAATTTCGCTTATTCGAATCTATTAATGACTGGCTCAAGCGATCAAGGTTCACATATTCCCAATCTTCTTTGAGAATATTCTCCAAGTTCAATTGTTCTTTTTTATATCTGAGTTTGTCCCTAACTTCCACCAAGCTTTCCCATTGTTCTGAAATAAACTGATGAATAGCCTCCTCTATGAACTCTGTTTTTGTCATTTTCCGGTTGTATTTTTTTCCGGATGAGGGAAGCATCATTTCATTTGTAACATTAATACCCTTTCCAGATTCATAATTCAGGTCCTTGCCTCGTAAATCAACAATGATCTCCTGTTTCTTGCTTATTTCACTTGAAAGCGTCTCAATCTCCTTATACAGGTCTTTCAATTTCGATACGGCTTTTCTTTGAGAAGAATAGCGTAAGATCAGAACTACAAGAATGCCGGAAACAAATAAAATGATGAAACCAAATGCATATACCATAGTCCTGTATTGATCTCTCTCTTTATTATTGAATAATTCCAATTCACTAAAAACTTCCTCCTGTTCGGAGTATATTTCATCCTTCAGGGATAATTCAAGTTTGCCCGCACCGATTTTATCCCGGTTTTCAGTCAGACTATCATTAAAATTAATGTAAGATTGGTGCAAATCATACGCCAATTGGTACTCTCCCCGCTGAGTATACAGCTCTGATGCTTTTAACAGTAGATCTCTTTTAAGATATGCTCTTCCAAGTTCTCCGGATAGTGTAATAGCTTTCTGAATATAATAAATGGAAGAATCAGTATAGGAGCCCGAATACAATTGATATTTATCGATATATAATTCTAATAACAAATCCTTTGATCCCTGCATCCGGATCAACTCTTCTGCATAGCTATAATAGTATGACATTGAATCATAATTTTCTAAATTAAAGTAATTTTTGGCGATAGCTATGGATGATTTAGCCACACCGGCATCATTTTTCAGCCCTAAGAAAATTTCAAATGATTTCTGATTGTTTTGCAGGGATAGTACATTATTCCCCATACTTTCATAAAGTCTGCCAATTCCCAACAATGACAATCCCGCACCCACAAAATTTTCCATAGACCGGCTCAATTCCAGGGCTTGCTGGAAATGTTGCAGGCTTTTTTCATTTTCCCCTGTTTCCTCATAAGTAAGGGCAAGGATCTCATAGGTTCTTGATTTTAACCTGGGATCCTGGAGATTATCAGCAATTTCCGATGCCTTTTGACTGTACTTTATTGCATCATTAAAATTACCATATAGGTACTCAATATATCCTAAATTCTGAGATGAATATCCGATTCCCGGTTTATAATTTAGCCTTTCTGCAATTATGGAAGCTTGCAGGGCAAGATCCTTCGCCTTACTTGTGCTGTCAAGCTTATAATAATCAGTCAGCTGGTTCAAAATATCCACTTTTTGAATACCATTTGATAATTGCAATTGTGAAAGAAGTGAATCAATATTGACTTGAGGATAAGATTTTAAAGATATGGCCGTTACAACAATAGAAAAGATTAACTTAACGCTCATGATTCAATGGATTTTGAAAGATCCAGGAACTCAAATTTCATTCAAGAATGAATATATTTATTTTTAATCGCTTCAAAAACACATTATAATTGATATTTAAGCATTATCCTAAATATTTAAGGAGAATTGGCATTCTTCTCATTTCCTTAACGATGGTATTCGCCAGCTATGGTTGCTATCCTGTTACCGGATATACCCATAAAACCATTAAGCCCAAAAGTCATAAGAAGCCATACCGTCATACAAAAGACAAAAGGAGAAAGAAAACGAAGGTATATTGGCAAAAGAACTATTAGGTTAAAACAATTCTTTGAAAAATCAGTATTAGTTAAGAAAAAGGAATAATGAGAAAAGTTTTAATTGTATTCAGCACTATAATTATATTTTCCTGTAATGTGAAATCTCAAAACAATACAAATATGTCTGATCAAAACAAGAAATCAGAATACGAGGTAAATAAGTCGGATGAAGAATGGAAACAGATCCTGACTCCTGTGGAATTTCAGATTTTGAGAGAAAAAGGGACGGAATATGCTTTCACAGGAGAGTATTTTGATCACAAAGAAAAAGGCACCTATGTATGTGCAGGATGTGGTAATGAACTATTTACTTCAGAAACAAAATACAATTCCGGGTGTGGGTGGCCCAGTTTTTACGAACCACTTAGTGAAGAAAAAGTGGGAGAATTTGAAGATCGGTCCCATGGCATGGTGAGGACAGAAATTGTATGCAACAAATGCGGGGGTCATTTAGGACATGTTTTCCCGGATGGTCCAAAACCTACAGGTTTGAGGTACTGCATCAATTCCGCATCACTTGATTTCAAGAAGGTGGAAGACGATAAATAGTTTTAATCTCATTCAGTTCCTCAAAGCTTTGATACTATCTCCAAAAATTATATTACCGCGGTTCATATTTGCAGCTAAACCGATCTATAAAATTTAGACCGGATATTGAATAATAACATTTACTTTAGGAATTATAAACACATAATCTTCCTTAATCAGCGCTTAAAAAAAACAGATTATTGTCTAAGAATTATTACACTATTGACTTTAAAATGTTGATCAGCTTGCTGAGAAAATTCCACCAACTGAAACCTCTTCGATGCAAAAAATTCATCAGTTATTTCACATTGTTCCATATTCCGGAACTAAGCTTTTTGAATTGGTGTTAAGGTAATAAAGTGTTTGAAAGAATATTTTATTACCTGATTTTTTAAGATCTGATTTCTAATTACCATTCAGATGTATTTTTTAAATAGAATTTCCTTGATAGAAAGAAGAAATAACCGTATTAAATCTAAATTTATAATACCATGAAAAATGAATTCATAAGGCTTCTTATTGTATCAGCTATTTGTTTTTTCGTTTCATTTTTTTCCTGCGATAACGCAGGTGAGGAGGAAGAACCCGAAAATCAGAATCCTGTAGCGCCTTCTCTCAGTATTCCGGAAAACCAATCCAAGGATATTGACATTGATGTGACATTGTCATGGCAGGTAACCTCAGATACGGA
>CBDUCT010000080.1:0-11199 GCA_965365715.1 uncultured Cyclobacteriaceae bacterium
GCCCGGATTGAGGGAATCTTTTTCGATATCCTTATCCAGGGTTTCTATTAATTTTTCAAATTCCTTTTTTTCCAGAAGTTTCAATGCCTTTTTTTCATCGGCATAGCTGGTGAGACTGATTAGAATCAATATGGGGATAAGAATCTTTCGCATTAAGTATGCACCTATCATGCTTTCGAACTTAAAATTACTTAAGTCATACTTAAAATATACAACAACCTATTACAATTTAATTCTAATAATACTTAATATGGGAAACGAATATTTACTAATTTTGGACATCGTTTTGGAATTCTAGGGCGTTTGACAATGAGTTTCTGCTCATTTGGTTTCAATATAATTCGGGATGTAGCGTCGCCAATGGCGTCATAAACTTCGCCCAGTAGCGTATCCCGCCAGAAGCGGGAGTGTTGCAGGTTCGGTTTCATCCAATGTTCTTTAAGTATTGATAATAATTCGGGATGTAGCGCAGTCCGGTAGCGTACCACAATGGGGTTGTGGGGGTCGCAGGTTCAAATCCTGTCATCCCGACTTTTTTTAAGGCAGATTTTCTGTTGAAATTCTAACAGCTTTATTTTCTACCTATATTCTTGTCAGCAAGAAGTTAAATAAGTTTAATATTGGGCAGCCGTCAGACTAAGTACAAATGATAATAGATCATAATACAATTTGAGTTAAATTCACAAAATTCCCTGAGACGGTTGATCGATTATATCCAAAAAACAAAAAACTGAGAACTATTTGTTTGTTTGATTTATTATTTCATCCATCATTTTCATATGATCAAAAAATCCTTTATACCCCTTTTCATTCTTTAACTCATCTGGAATATTCGGGACATTAATGAAAAAGTTATTCTCAAAGATTCCTGCATCCCATACCGCTTTGTCTTCTGCAACAATAGCTTTTCCATTTCCGACAAAAAGATTGTTCCTGTAAGTTACACTATGCGGATAACCTTCCCAGTTTCGATGCCCAAGAATATTGTGTGTTTCAGGACCGGCTATAACAATGTTGTTTTCAACCACTGCATTTTTAACCTCACTACAGGCAGTTATGCAGGCTGTTCCTGCCTTATAAGTACGCGTAACATTATCGTTATAACTGACATTATAGCGGATGGTATTTCCACCGTTGTCTCCCATTCGTCCAAACAACATGTACCCTGGCCCTTCATTATCGTGACTGTAGTTGTATTGTATGGTACAATTCCAGCAATGGTTGTCAATTGAAAAAGGAGCTCCGTCATTTCCACGAGGGGATAAACATTCATATCCTTCATTGTATTGGATTACTGAATTAAAACAATCCCATAACCAGATGCCATTCGAGATACCATTCAGACCTGTTCGGGAAACTATGTTGTGCTGAATAATTGCCCCACCACTCTGGCGGATCCAAATGCCATCATGAGCCGTACTGTCTATACGGCAATGCTCAATGATCACATTTTGATGCGTTTTATAATAAATATCCTCTTTCTGAAGTTTGTACAGATTGACCTGATTGCCAAATGTGATCGCGCAAGAACCGACATTATGGATATATACATTTTTAATAGCTAATCCATTCCACCAGCTCGGTTGTTTACCTTTATACACCCGGCCGGATATGGCTCCTTTTGTTTTGCTGGGATTGGTTGTTTCAAACATAGCAGAACCAACATCATGAATATCCAGGTTTTGAAGTGTCAGATTCCTCATCTCTCCGGCATCCTCTGCAACAAAACGAATTCCATAAACACCTTTCCAATTCACTATTTCCAGGTTTTCGACAATGATATTGGCCGGATTTTTTAAGAAAATAACCTCTTCAGCCCCGTTACCGTCCAATACAGGTTTCCTACCCTCTCCATAATTGGAGATAACCAGGGGATTTGATATCCCGCCCTGTATATCAATTGATATGCTCCCTGTAAAAAAATCTCCGGATCTTAGCAAAATTTTGTCTCCCGGCTTTAGGTCAATATTGTTCAGCCTATCCAATGATTTCCAAGGGCTATCATTACTTATCCCGTCGTTATCATCTGAACCAGTAGATGAACTTAAATAATACTCGTTTGCCATTACATTTAGAGACACTAGAATCAATGAGAGGAAGAGTTTTATTCTGTTTCGTATCATGATAACATTTAATTTCTTTATAAAGACCCGGTTTTAACAGGTGTATTTTTCATTTCTATCCGATAACCTTTTGGCGAAAGTTTAATTCCATCCTGTGCATAAGATTGGTTCCCGTAGTTCACCCAAACCACAGTGCCATTATCAAAGGTTGATTTTTGCACCATAAAATCATTACTCAGCACCTCATGGTTAATCATGGCTGAATGGGCTGTATTGGTATGCAGGGGATTCAATAATTCGTAAGTCTCTATTATGAGTGGTTTCAGGTCATTCCATTGCTCATACTCGATCGACCAGCTTGAAGGCTGGGCACAGAGCAAATCAAGTAGAACATGATTTTTATGGTCTTCACGTCCATAAGGTGTTCCATGTTGCCAGTAACCTACCACACATTCGTGGTAAACCAGGTAAAACAGTGGTATAGTAATTCCGGTACGGTAAGCTACCCCGTAATGAAAACCGGTCCCGCCCCCACTTAATCCCTCGCAGAAAGCCAGGGCAGGCAATGCCCAGTCAGTTCCCCGTTCACCGCCGATAATTAATCCACGGTCGTTAATATTATTCAGCAGATCTAAACGATGTTGCAGATCCTCTTTCCTGGTTATCGGGTGGTTTATATCATAACACTCGTAGTGTGATGTGTTTGTTATCACATCAAAATAATAGGCATTCAAAGGAATGTGTTTTTGTACCAGATCCATATTCCTGTCAAGCAGTTTCATGCGCTGTGAAGGGCAGGTAATGTAACATAAACCACCATCCCAGATCCCACCTTTGTGTAAGGTGCCATCTGCATTTCGAAGAATATATTTTTCATCGAACGTGGGAGCATCGAGATAGAAATCGTCATAATTGTCGTGTAGGGCAAACAAAAAACCATTTTCTTTTACTCTTTCTGCTGCCTTTTTTAAGCCTTCAATTCCTCCACATTTCTCAGCAGGGGGCCACATATCCACATGTTCACGGTCATACCCCATCCGGTTCCATCCAGCCAATAAAAACATGCATTTCTCAATACCTGATTTCTTTAAATCATCCGACATTTCAACCACCTGGGCAAAAGTGGTGTTAACCTTCTCATAGCCATTTAAAACAGGTTCGCTCCAGGATTTTAACTGTGGATTATTTAAACGATTGGTATAACAATACACTTTAATATCGGGTGCACCGATAATTTTTTCGATTTCAGGATTTGTATCAATTTTTTCTTTCAATGTTACAAACCGTCCTGTTTCCAGTGCTATTTTTTTATAGCGTTGTGTCATGCCTATATAACCATTTCCCACCAGTTCAATTTTCATTTTTCGTGGGTACGAAAATTGATGTTTACTCGACTTCCAAATAGGTGCCAGCGATGAAATCCGAGTTCCTTTAGTTTGTCCGTGGCGGTCGATGGTGCTCTCCCCATTTGATTTTACCAGCTTGTTCCCCACCAGATGGAGTGTGCAATCTGATGAAGTTCCAACATGAACGAAAACCGATGAGTTTCCTTTTTGAGCACCGAACCATGGCATGTTCAGGTTGCCAGATTCAAAGTTCCACCAGGTTTCTACATCCGCTATCATATCCCAAATATTTTGTCCGTTCCGCATGAAGCCTGCATCATATCGACTCGGAATTAGAATGCCCTGAAGGTGAGGCGCTACAATATATCCGTCTTCGTCACCACTCTTGACAGTTAGAAAATGAGCAGGATACTCAATAGAATTCAATTTATAAATGGTATTTATCTCTGAAATTTCCATCTCAAACCCATTTCCGGTTAAATTGACCAACACTTTCATTCTAAAATCCGGGTCGGTGATTTCTTCTCCCTCTAATTTCGAAAAAATTATTTCCAGAAAATCCCTTCTATTATCGACTTTTAATTCGGATTCTGTAAGCGAAATTTTTTCTTTTCCGATTTCTGATATTACTTCAATCCAGCCAGGAAAACCACTACCCCATTGAATCTTGTTTTGTTTATCATAAAAGGAAATGGAACCATTGGATGAAACTTCAACCTTTATGATATTATTTTCAATCACATCTGCCAGCAGAAAAAAAGGTATTATCAGAAAAAAAGTTGCTAGAATTAAGTAGCATTTTCTCATTTTTCAATTATTTATTTAAATCTTTTTATGACTAAGTATAATATTCCTTAACCATTTTGCTTTTTGACACCTATTTATTAATCTCTGCCCCACTTTCATTATCTAATCTACCATTATAAAAGCAACTGCAACCTTTGTTTTTGCTGAAGAAAATACATTAATACTCATCTATCGAATCACGTCAAATACCAAGGTCATCTGCTTCGCGGGTTGGTCTATAAAACTGACTGCTTTATCAGCATATTTATTTTCTCCAGATCTCTTCAATATCTTCCAGCGCTAATCCTTTTGTTTCCGGCACCTTTTTCAAAATGAAGGGCACTGGAATACAACAAATGGCAAAAACGAAAAAGGTTCCGGCTGGGGTTAAGGTATCCAGCATCCAGGGAACTACCTGGCCGATAATAGCAGTACCTACCCATATCGCCAGCGTGGCAACAGACATGGCTCTTCCTCTAACCTTTGTTGGATAGATTTCAGCCAGCAATACCCATATTACCGGTCCATAACCAATCGCAAAAGAGGTAATAAATGTTAATATGAAGATCATGATCAAAATACCTGATGTTTTGTCAAACAAGAACAAAAGGCCAACAGCCAGTAAAGAAATAAACATTCCCGAAATACCACCCAACATTAATTTCTTACGGCCAAACTGATCGATTTTCATAATAGCATAAACCGTTGCTGCAACATTGACAAATCCAATAATCACCTGTCCGCCTAATGCATCACTTAATTTCAGGCCAGCATCTTCCATAATACGTGGTCCGTAATATATTATCGCATTGATCCCTGTAAACTGGGATAATATTGCCAGGACGATTCCAGCCAATAAGGCAACACGGATACTTTGGTGAAGCAATACAGACCAGGATCCACTTTCTTCTTTTTCAATAGCTATTTTTATAGAATCAAGTTCAATTTCAGCCTTTCCCTTCCCATTTATCGTGGTTAGTACTTTCAGGGCTTTGGAATTCTTATCTTTTGATGCGAACCACCTCGGGCTTTCAGGAACAAAAAACATGGCCATGAAGAATAGCAGGGCAGGGATAGCCTCGCTACCGAACATGGCTCGCCAGACTTCTGCAACCATAATCTGTTCCCAGATACTTCCTGGTTTGAAAGCCAGGAATTCACTTTGTTTCAAAAAATACGCATTGGCAAAATAGGCCAGCAGAATACCAATGGTAATAGAGAATTGATAAAGGGCAACCATCCGACCTCGTATTTTGGGTGGTGAAACTTCGGAAATGTACAAAGGCGATAGCATGGAAGCCACACCAACACCTACACCTCCCAGCAGGCGGTAGATAATGAGTTCTGTATGATTTGCACTCAGGGCACAACCGATTGCAGATAATGAAAAAAGGAAACCTGCGATGATCAATGAAGTCTTTCTACCGGACCTGTCTGAGATTTCACCAGCCATTGCCACTCCAAATATACAGCCTACCAGTGCAGAGCTGACGAACCAACCCTCCATTACACTATCAAGTTCAAATTTAGATTTGACGAAACCTATCGTGCCGGAAATAACAGCAGTATCATAACCGAAGAGAAATCCTCCAAATGCTGCTGTGAGGGTAATAAAAAATAAATACTTTGAATTGGTCCCAGATCTTTCTTTAACCATAAGCCCAAAAAATTACAGGTAAATTAAAGGATTTTTTCCCCTATTTTCACCCCTGCAGTGATATATTTTATGATTTTTATTATCTGGATGATCCCGTTGCAGAACCAGGTCCGTGTTAAAATATCGCATCGTGTAACCCGTCCGCCGCATGTCACTGTTGTTGGCATTCGCACCATGAATTATCCTTGAATCATGTAAAGAATAGTGATTTTGGGGCAATTCAAACCAAACTACCCTATCAAGATCTATCTCATCTTCCTCGATTCCTCGATTAAAGATCTGGTGTTCAGAATCTAATTCCACATATTCTGAAAATCCATTATTATGAGTGCCGGGGATGACGCCCATACAACCATTTTTCAGGGTAGAGGGATCGATAGCCAGCCATACTGTAACAATATCATCATACCGGTCAAATCGTCCTTTCCAGTAAGCACTATCTTCATGCCAGGGGGTCCTGTTTCCTGAATATGCTTCCTTGCAAATAAAGTGACTGCTCCACAAGCCAATATTGGGGCCTATGAGATCTTCCACAATATCCAGCACTTCATCCGCCATTAAGAAGTCGAATAATTTTTTCTCCTTAAAATGAGGAACATCCAGCTCATCGCCCTTTGTATTTCCCCAGGATGTCAGCAATTCCTCAAAGATCTGACACAGCAAGGCAAATCTTTCTTCACTGAATAATGGCTTATTGGTTAATAGATATCCTTTTTCTTTATAGAATTTTTGCTGTTCAACATTTAAAACTTTCCCTTCAGACATATCATTTCACGTCATTTAACAATTTGGTTTTCCTAAAGTATTTCAATATTGCTCATTTTTACCAAAACTACAATCCAAAATTTTGATTTTGGATGTAAATAAATCAAAGGGGATTACATTCTTGTTTTTGGCTTCCTTTACAGTAAACCATTCAGCCGGAAAGAGTTCCGGAGATCAGCATACCCCACATTCTAATGGAACGATAATCCCAAAAGATTCAAAAGCAGATCAATAAGGCACATAGGGTAGCGAGCCAAGCTTCAGCTTTGCTTCTTCATACCAGTAGCCCATCTCAGACTGACGATCCAGGTTTTCATATAATACACCTAAATTGTAAGCGGCCTTTCCCTGGATTTTCATATCAGTGCGCTCTGTAAGTAATAATAATTCTTCTTCCACTTCATCCCACCTTCCGGATTTAAAAGCCTGGTAGGCCTTTTTAAATTCTTTTGCAGAATAAAACGGTCTCATCACTGTAATCCTGGTTGGCTCAAAATTTTCTATAAAACTTCTTCCCAATTCATCAGAAAGGGCCAGTACATTTTCATCTGCCTGTCCCATGGAGGGACCAACAGCCAATAAACCACTGGCCACAGCTCTCGAATCGTGATGCGTTCTCAATTCCTCCTTCAATTTATCCAAGGCCATTCCATTTGTGCTGTAAATGGTAATATAGGTATTTAGAACCAGATCATAATGCGCTGTTTTACTTTTTGATCCATCATCATTTTCTTGTACTTCCATTTCCTGATCGAAAAACAGATCATAATTATCAAGCGACAAAACATAATCCGGATCATATGCCTCACATAATTCCTGAATTGTTCTGCCTGATAGAGTATATGCCGGTTCATGCGCGGAATGACTGGCCACGATGGTGTCTGCAATGACCAGGTTGATCTTTTCATTTGTGTTAAATCCGGATGTTAATCCGCCAATGTATTTTTCAAAGCCTCTACTGTACACATCGACCTTGTTTTCATTTTTGAAATCAAGCTGATCGGGCACAAAACGGTTAACCAGGAGGAAATCAGCAGTGTCTTTTGATAAATTTATTTCCGGAGGTGCTGTAGTTGATATTGACACATAGGAGGTACAGGATATAAAATGTAATAATCCAATCAGAATACAACCTCTTGATATGGGTATTTTAATATGGGGAAATATCATAACATGCTTGTAAATACACCTCTATAATATTGAATGTCGTATTTATATTTACCAGTAATCTGCTTTATTGATGACATAATCATTCATTACTTAATAACAGGTCGGTCCGCATCAGTCTGCCGGCATAGATATCAGAGATAATCATCAGAATATTTTACCTGTTATTACTTTAAAGTAGTTAATCATCTTGAATCTCTCAAGATTTTAGATATCTTTCCATCAATATGATCAATATATTATGCTTAAACTAATTCATACACTATTGGTGCTGGCTTCCATTATCATCCCAATATCTGGTAGTGCTCAAGAAATCAGTTTTATTGCTAAGGATGGTGAATATGCAGAAGCAGAAGAATTAAATCAAAAAGCCAATGGATACAGAGGCATCTGGTACATGAATCAACCTTCCCATGATGAATATGTATATAAATACAGTGGGGGTCTGGCCACCTATACTGCAAAACACAGACCCTTTGCTATTTATGATAAGGAATCGGACAAAACCTTTTTCTGTTTCGGGGGGACAGATGCTGCCAATTCAACCTTATTTCATAATGTCTCTTATTATAACCATAGGAATGGGAAAATAGCGAATCCAACCATAGTCCTGGATAAGAACACAACGGATGCTCATGATAATCCGGTAATTTCTTTGGACGGTAATGGATTTGTTTGGGTCTTTTCAACTTCTCATGGCACCACCCGCCCCTCATACATTTATAAAAGCTCAAAGCCCCATGATATCACAAAGTTTGAGCGGGTCTATTCGACTGAGATGGTCCGGGGTATAAAGCAACCTTTTGATAATTTTTCCTATTTCCAGGTCCATTATATCAAGGGGAAAGGATTCTTTGCATTTTTTACAAGATATCAGGCTGAGTTTGCAAAAAGGGTTATTGGTTTTAATACCAGTAAAGACGGCTGCACATGGAATGAATGGAAAAAAATAGCCTATATTGAAGAAGGACATTACGGGATTAGTGGAGAAAATAATGGCCGTATATCCATAGCTTTTAATTACCATCCTGATGGCAAAGGATTGAATTACAGGACGAATCTATACTATCTGGAAACCAGTGATTTCGGTAAATCATGGTTTGCTGCAAATGGTGAGGCATTAGAACTGCCACTTACAGAGGTTAAAAACAAAGCACTGGTCCATGATTATGGATCTGAAAAACTGAATTGTTATTTAAAGGATATGAATTATGACGAAAAGGGCCATCCATTAATTCTGGTTATTTCAAGCAAAGGGTATCAGTCAGGTCCTGGGAATGATCCGAGAACCTGGGAAGTTTTCAGGTATAACGACACCTGGATTAAAAACAAGATCACAACATCCGACAACAACTATGATATGGGTTCTTTATATATAGCACCTGACGGGCAATGGCGATTAATCGCCCCGACTCAAACCGGTCCCCAGGCCTATAATCCGGGAGGTGAAGTCGAAATGTGGATTAGCAATGACAGGGGGAATTCATGGAAAAACGAAAAATCCATAACCTCCATTAGTCCCCGGAACCATACATACATTAGAAGACCTGTAAATGCACATCCGGAGTTTTATGCTTTCTGGGCTGACGGGCATGGGAGGGAGCCTTCCATTTCCAATCTCTATTATTGTGACAGCATTGGGAATGTGTATTTACTTCCCAGAAATATGAAAAGGCAAGAAGCAAAGCCCAAGTCTGGCTCAAGGAAACATCAAAAGAATAGATAAGAAATATTCATCCGGATACCCTAATCCAAATTGATTCGGAATGCGGGAGTACGTCCGGGGAAGATTATATTGAACAGGGCGTTCACATAACATTCTGTATTATCCCGGAATTATAATCATTCACTTGTTGTTCTGTTTTCATTTGTTAACTATCTTGAGAAACCAACTCATTTTTTGTCTTATGAAAAGAATCCTGCACTTTTTATCAATGCTCATTATATGGTTTAATTTCTCAGGAATTTCAGCACAAGTCCAATCAAGAACCGAATGGTGGTTGAAAGAACCCTTTCGACTGGTTCAGACCAACCTTCGAGAGATCGATGCCATCGATTTTGATATTGACATTTATGTGAACTCCATAAAGGAAATAGGTGCAAATACTGTCCTCATTAATGTAGGAGGTATTGTAGCCAATTACTATACAAATCTGGAATTTCATTACCAGAATCCAAATCTTAAATTCAATATGATCCAGGAAGTTGTAGCCAGACTCCACAATGAAGGCATCAGGGTCATGGGAAGGTTCGACTTCAGCAAGATCAATGAATTATATGCTTCCAGAAATACGGATTGGCTCTATAAAAGTGTAAAAGGGGAGCAGGTTAATTACAATGGCCAGGTTCATACCTGTGTGAACGGTGGCTACCAGCAGGAATACTCCCTGAAAATACTGGATGAAGCATTGACTAACTTTCAACTGGATGGTGTGTTTTTTAATATGATCGGATACCAGACCAGGGATTACAGCAATACCTACCATGGGATCTGTCAATCAGATAATTGTAAAAACAGATTCTCAGACTGGTCTGGTGGTCTTGAATTACCAAAAGTTGAGTCCATGGAAGATCCTGTATTCAGAAAATACCAGCAATTCAAAAGTAAAACTTCGAATGAATTGTTTTTCCGCATCCATGATCTGATAAAATCTCATGGAGATCATATTGCCATTTCTACATATACCCATGCCGGGACTGATTTTTACCGGAAAGAATCCAATTCACATGCGGCCTTGTACGACAATTTTGTGCCCTGGGAATACCGTTCTGCACACAATGTAAAAAGTACCCTAGGATCCTGGAAGAATGAACAGGTGAGCAATGCCATCGTGCATTTCTACGGATATCCGGCACGACATTCAGCTGATGCGAGGTGGCTATCGCAGCAACGCCTGTTTCAGAACATCATGTATGGAGCTGGTCCTGATTTTTATTGTATCGGACGGCTGGATAACCTGGAAGACCGATATGTGCTAGATAATATGAAAGAAGTCTTTCAGTTTCACAGGAGAAACGAAGAGTACCTGCACCATACCCGATCCGGAAATAAAGTGTTATTACTCCATGATTATCACTCAGGAAGTGAATACAATGGAATATTTGAGATACTGACAGAGCATCATATTCTGTTTGATGTGATGGAACACTGGTGTATGAACACTGAGGAAGTTCCCAGACGGATAGATAGTTATGAAGTGGTGGTATTGCCGGATATCAGCCGGCTTAGTGATGCACAATGCCAACTCCTGGACGATTATGTCAAACAGGGAGGCAAGCTCCTTGTAACGGGATTTACCTCCACAAAGGATGAAGTTGGAAATCCATTAAATAAACTCAGGTTAAAGTCTCTGGGCGCGAAACCGGATTATGTTGTATTTGAAAAAGTGCAGGGTACTTATTTCAGGATCTTTGA
>CBDUCT010000081.1:0-11116 GCA_965365715.1 uncultured Cyclobacteriaceae bacterium
TCTACTTCTTCATATCCGGTAATCATTGCCTTCAGATTTGAGGTCAGGGTTGTTACGGTAGTTATCAGGTATAAATGAACAATTACAAAAACAACCAGTAAAAAGGCGCCCAGGGTATGCAAAATGGCAACGGTTTCCAGACCTGACAAAGCCATCCCTCTTACAGGATAATGATAATACATGTACAGAAACCCGGTGATCAACTGTACCGGGAAGGCCAGAATGATCAAAATAAGGTAAACAATCCGTTGAAGGGGATTTAATTTACTTAGTTTTGACTTTTTAGTCGGATGAGCAGCGCCTTTAAATATCCCCGATAAATAATAGTTTATTTGTGCTTTGATATTCCTGGATGTTGGCACAAAGTTCTTATACTGCCCGGTAACCATTAGCCAGAAAAAGGCAAAAATTATGAGTATAAGAAAAGCCCATGCGGAGGCTGAGTGCAGCCTTACTGATGATTCGTATCCGAATAGAAAAAAACTACCATGGATCTCGAATCCCGTTAATCCAAGCAGGGTTATCAAACCTACCTGTGTCCAATGCCAGAACCGTTCAAACTTGCTGTATAGTACTATCTTTTCCATATCAATTAATGTTCTTTTAATTCATTATTCTTAAATCCTGAGTATACCCTGACTATACCATGCCCGACTACCCCTATTATGCTTATGAAGATCAGGAAAATGCCGCCCTTATCGACCCAATTGGAGAAATCGCGGCCAGGCAGGTAAAAATCTGTTAACCCGGCAAGGCGGCTATCCCGGGAATGACAAGCCTCGCAACTAAGTGTTTGCTCCTTGGGAGCGACCTGGTGATTGATCGGCCAGTATACTTCTGAGTCAATAAAATCATAGTTCCCGCTGTAATCACGATTATTATATTTCATCCCTAAATAGGCTGCTGTATCCCAATCAAAATCCTTCCAGAATGCCCCGTTACCCACCTCTTTATCGAATAATTTCAGATGAATCAGATAGTTGTTGTCCACATCGTAGATCTGTTTTCCCCGGTGGACCTTTACGGGCCATATTTTTGCCTCAGGATCCTTATAATCCCCAAAAAGGGTGTTAATTTTAACAGGGATCTCCGTAATCGTATCTTCACTTAAATAGTGGTCTGCAGTACCGTTGAACCAATAATATTCAGGAACAGCATGATCATCCCAGACGAAGTTCCCTTTTATCGACAGGTAATTATGATTACCATCGGCGTCATTTTCCAGATAAGGATGCCCGGATTCATCCAGTTTCCCGGCCGAGCCCCAGTTCCAATACATTTTTGTAGCATTGGCTTTGGCATATATGGGTATGTGACAGGTCTGACATGCCACTTTTATAATATGTTCATCGATAATCCTGTCCTGGTGCGGCGTGCTGGTATGACATTGCTCGCAAGTAACCCGGTCCTTATTGGCGGAAGAAACAGAGTAGGATTTACCGGAGATCAGATGCCTTTCTGTCCGGTGACAATCGATACAGGCCATGTTCAGGCTGTCCGAGGTCATATGCACATCCACCTCCCTGGAACAATTCAATAGTGCTTCTTCCAGGTCCCCGTGTTTAACATTGTTTCCACCACCACCGAAAAAATGGCATATTCCACAATTATGCTTTTTAGGCAGTCCGACATTCTGGGAAACGTAGTTATAATTAGGTACCTGGTATTGAGCATTAGCTGTTTGCAATGTTGCCGGCATCCCAGCCTGACCTTTTTGCTTAAAATAGGTGTTGGTCTGGTCGTGACATACAAGGCAGTCCACATTGCTTGGATCATTGAAATCAAAATCCTTATCCGCCCAGCCATAGCCGATGTGACAACGCATACACGATCCGTTATTTCCGGTTGCGCCCGTACAAAAATTATTCAATAAATTCTTCTTTCCGATAGTAATCATTCCTCGCCCGGGGATCTCCTCGGTTCGCTCCCATTTCCAGTGCGCTGTGGCCATTATCTCATCATCTCTTTTCGTATGACATGAAATACAGGCTTTTGTCACCTCCTGTGGTGAATCAAAATCCATCTTCAAAATTTCAAAGGTGGTATGATCAACGGCAGGTATATGATCTGCCCTCAGAGAGAAAACTGGTTTGCAATCCGTTGCTGCCCTTTTACTGAAAAAATGAAATATGGTGAATACAACCATACCTGGCAGTATCAAAACCACCAATATCGACACAAATAATGTTTTTATATCTTTCATATTTATTTAAAAATTGATATTCCAAAATTAAAAAACCTTGTACTTTAAAGCAGTTTTGAGGGGTCCACATGCGACAAATGAAGAAATGTGATTGAAAAGAATATATTTGACATAGATCATGTTTTTTAATGATCTGTTACATTAGATTTGTTGACATTGTTTAACATTATTTTTTAAGTTATGACAAAGGGTCTGGTAATAAACAGCTGTACAGTAGGAAGTGATCAAATGTGTTGTTTTGATAAACTCTCCAAAAAAGAAATGGACATCATCAATGAAAACTCCGTTGAGGTCCAGTATGAAAGAGAGGAAAACATCTGCAAGCAAGGTACTTTTGCCTCACATATTATGGTTATTCAGGAAGGTCTTGTAAAAGTGTACCTGGAAGGAAATAATGAGACCCTTATCCTGAAAATCCTACCAGCTGTTAATATGATCGGTCTTTCAAGTCTGATAGAAGGGAATAAAGTTTTTCAGTATTCTGCTCAGGCATATCTTCCCACTACCATCCGGTTTATTGAAATAAACGTATTTAAAGACCTGATGGAGAAAAATGGGAAATTTGCCACTAAGGTAGTTAGTTTACTTGGTGCAAATGTTGCAATAACCTATGGGCGGTTCTTTTGCCTGACGAAAAAGCAAACCTATGGGCGCCTGGCAGACATATTACTATGCCTCGCACAGCGGATCTATAAGAATGATAAATTTCCTTTACAACTTACACGGAAGGAATTGGGAGATCTTTCCAGCATGTCCGTAGAAAGTATTGCGAGGATCCTGACAAAATTTAAGGAAGACAAGTTAATCAGTATCACCAGCGATTCAATTGAGATCCTCGATCAGGAAAGGCTGACCATAATCAGCAACAATGGATAACTAAATCACCATAAACCCGGTGTTTTATATATACCCCAGCAAGATGATCATATTAACCACTGATCCTGACAGGGATTAATGAATCACTTACTGATACCAATTTAACTCTTGAGAACATCACATATCGCTTCTTGTTGCACAAAAAGACAACATAGGATCAAGGCTTGATGTTGTAAATTTTATGAGGATTTTATTAGACATAAAACAACCTTAATGTCTAAGGTAGTGTCTATTTTAAAGAATTGATCATATTATGAAAAAGGCACTTTTCATTATTATCCTTATCATAGCAGGCAGCTGTGACAATGAGGATTTTGATCCCGACAAATACATATACCCCGTGGGTCTTCATACTTCAAGAACCCCGGGCGGAATTCAGGTGCGTATGTATTCAGCCCTGGCATTGTATCGTTCCAACAGGATGTGGCTTCCTGGTGGGGAAACAGCCGATATCATAGAATTACTGCACTCCGAGGGGGATACCCTCAGTTTCGAATTGGTTCACCAGTATAAGGGAGAATTTGAAGATGTATTTACCTTCCCGGTTGAAGAAGCCGGTCGTCATCACTTTTTCAGGATTAAAGCCTATTCGAAAAACATCCGGCCCTTTGTTTCAAAGATCGTTCAGGTGGAGTACAGGCCGAATCCTTCATTTGAACCCCTCCTCGAATTCCCGAATAATGTGCCTATAGATCTCGGCAATTTCTCTTCCGATGGATCCGAAATCACCTATTCCATATACAAGGAATATGCAATGGACAACCAGGTCAGGGAAGGAACGGTAGTGATGATAGCCGATGCTGCAGGGATTGAAAGGAAAATGATGATCGCGGATGCCTACACCCCGGTCTGGTCGCCTGAGGCAGACCTGATCGCCTTCATGTATCATACCGGAGAAGATCCTAACAGGCAGTATTCAAATCTTGGCCTGTATGATCATTCAAATGATTCTGTCATATCACTTACAAGCGGCACCCATCATTTTTATCTTCCGGTATGGCATCCGGATGGGAATTCCATATTTTTCCTATCTGAAAACAGGGAAGACAATTCATTTTTTGATATATATTCCCTGAACCTCTTAAACAATGAATACGGGCCCATCTACCCAGGCTCACAACTTACGGTCAGCAACAACCGGCTGAGTTTTACACCCGATGGAAAAGTACTCGCATTTACAGATTACACGGAAACGTATATGCACAATGTCTTTTTTCTGGAGGTCGAAAGCGGTGAGGTAACGCCGCTGGATCAATCCTTCGGATACTGGGAGGAGCGCTTTCCGGTAATATCACCGGATGGCAGATACCTCGCCTTCCTGTCGCAACGATCCGGCTTGCATGAGCTATGGATCAAAGATCTGAACACCCGGTTACTACACCAGCTGACCGGAGACGAGACCATGTATATTGTCGGGAACATGATGTGGGATGCGGATTCGGACAAAATATATTTCCAGACCTATAATGATGAAAAATTCGGTGTCTTTGCCATTGACCATGTAAGCATATACATCAACCGCGCACGATAAGACCTGTCAACCGGTCAAGTTGTGTTCAATGTGATCGATGAAGCCCTGATCTGACCTGTGAAAAAATGACAGGTATCCGGAAATGCTTGATATCCCTCCCATCGGGATGAAATGGCGGGTATTAGAAAATCAAGGAATAAGGATCATACATTGAATTAATCCGGAGTATTTTCTAAATTCAGTCCCAGGTTTTTCTGAACAGACAGATTTTCCAGGGTTTTTTAAGGACTTGATATGGCCCCGAGGCGCAGAACGATATTTTTAATTCTCTTTTTATTTCTGATGTTTTTTGGATGGAGAAGCGTAATCGCTCAAAAAATAGATACGATAGTTCATATAAATGGCAATGTACTTACCGGGGATTTTAAGAAAATGGCTTATGGGGTAATTACCTACAAAATGGACGGAATGGGGACAATAAGTCTGGAAGAGGTAAAAGTAAATACAATGCGATCTATTAAGCAATTTGAAGTAAAAATGAAAGATGGATCCATTTTATATGGTTCCATGGATACCTCCAGTATTGATCGAAAAGTAAATATCTTAACGGAAAATGGAAGGAAACCAATTTTTATTGAAGATATCGTTGAAATTTATCCGATCAGGAGAAGTTTCTGGATGCGTACCAGCGGAGACCTGAGCCTTGGAGTAAATTATTCTAAAGGTAGTGATGTCGCCACCCTGGCATTTTCGGGCAATTTAAGTTATAGAAAAAAGAAATCATATTTTGAATATACATGGGATAATAATAATACATTCCAACAGGATTCCCTCACCTCAAGTAATATTAACACAGTTTTAGGCTGGCAACTATTATTGAAAAACAAATGGTCATCCATGGTATCCGTAGGGGCCAGCCAGAACTCTGAATTAGGCACAAAACTGCGATTGGCCTTGAATATGATCGGTATCAGAGATATTAGCTATAATATATGGAACAGGTTGTTCGCGGGAGGAGGCTTAACCGTTGTTCGTGAAACACCATATGATAATTCAGGCGTTACCGAGGATCTGGCAGGATTAGTACATGTCGCCTGGAAAGTCTATAAATATACTGCCCCAAAAGTGTGGGTAGATGCCAATTGCAGCTTCGTTCCCTACCTGACTGATCCCGGGAGGTACAGGGTAGTTATTAACCTGAACCCAAAAGTCAGCGTTTTCAGCAATAATTTCAAGATCGGGTTTGCCTCCTATTATAACTTCGACAATCAACCCCCTTCGGATGCAACAACAACGAATGACTGGGGTATTAATCTACAGATAACTTATACATTCCATTAAACAATGTAATGGAACCGCTGAAACCCGGATTTATAGAAAATAACTTTTTCTGCTCTTCTTTTAAAAAGCTTCAATATATTTTAAATCCAAGCGCAAAATTCAATTTTCATTCTCATTAAATGCAATTGATCAGACTTGCCGGTTAGATCAATTCTTCTGTGGCTTTCAAAAAAAAAGGCTGGTCCAATATTACACATGAGACAGCCTTTTTAACTCAAATCTCAACACAAAATTCAAGTACATTTCTAAATAAATGCAGTTTATCAAACTTAACGTTTGGATCAATATTTCTGTGGCCTTCAAAAAAATAAGGCTGTTCCTATTCTACATTCGGAACAGCCTCCTTGCGCCTCAATCATAAGCCTGCAAAATTCAAATCATAAATGTCATTTTATTGGATTAGACCAACCGGTCTGTCCAATTTATTCTTACTCTGCTTAGTCAATCTATCAAAAAAACCTGCAAAATTCTGAGCGAAATCATTAGAGACATCTATTAAATATCTCAGTGTTCCGTTTAGAACTCGTCATCATCGCCACCGCCGCCATTTCTCTTTTTCTTATAGTTATTAAATCGGTAGTTAAGAGTCACCCGGACCTGTGGAGCCTTGTTATAATATTCACTTCTGGACATAAAATCAGATCCCATAGATTCACGATCCCTGACTACTTTGCCAAACATATCCCGGACCTGCAGGATGGCGGACATCCGCTTCTTAAAGAATTCCTGACTGACCGCAATGTCTGCAGTCCAGTAATCTCCCCTGGTTCCCTGAGCGGTTACGGTAGCACTATTATACCTGGAATTTAATTGGATCCTGGTTCCCTCACCGAAACGGAACGTATTGCTCAGTCGGGTGTTCCAGTTAAAACTCTCCCGCTCAAATAGTATTTCTTCATATTCTCCTTCAAGCCGGTATTGATAAAAGTTTCCGGAGAGATCCATTTTCCACCATTTTAACAGGCTCAATCCTAAAGCCATTTCACCACCCAGGGCGAAATCCTGGCCTACGTTCTCCGGCCTGGATAACATCACATTTTCCGCATATACACTTTGAATGCGTTCTACTTTATTATTTGTAATGCGATAATACCCTTCAAAAGAAAGTGAATGCTCCCCAAATCCTACGAGGTAGGCCGCTTCCATTGCATCGATGTACTCCGGCTTCAGGTCCGGATTTCCTTGCCTGACATTAAACGCATCTTCCCAGGTTATAAATGGTTCAAGATACCACGATCTTGGACGCTCAATCCGGCGGGAATAACTGGCCATGATCTGTTGTTCAGCCGGTAATTTATAGGAAAAATGAACTGATGGGAAATAATCCAACCGGTCGATGTATGATTTTTCAACAATCTTTGCAGATTCTATAACCCTGTAGGTGTATTCGCCGCGTATACCAACCTGATATCCGAGTTTACCTTTTTCTCCACCATATATGGCATATAAAGAATGTATATCGCGTAAATAATCTGTTTCATTACTGAATTCAGGCTGTTTGTCAAACTCACCGGTTGTTTCATTATAAATGTATAATTCTGTCAGATCTGTGCTTCTTCCCATACGACTCTGGTAGCCTGCCTCAAATTTATTGGCTTCGCCGACAGGAAGTACATAATCAAGATTTAACTGCAAAACACGTCCCGGGCCATCTTCCAGATTGATCTGCCCATTGCTTATATTACCTGCAGAATCCAGCAATTGATTCGTAGAAGTATCCTCCCCTTCCCTGCTTCTGTACGAAATACCTGCTGAAAGATTATGACCAGGTGTTTGGAAGTCATGTTTGAATGTGGCATTTATAGAATAGAAGTTACCGCCCCGAAAGGATGTTTCCTGACTAAGATACCTGCTGATTGAGGATGATCCCGGTTCTATCCATTCTTCATAGTTTTGGTTGGCGTAACTTTCTCCACTTCGATAACCATAATTAAATTCAACACTGAACAGATCATTCTCCGAAAAAAGATAATTAAAACCGCCGCGTATAGCCCAGAAATCCCTGCCTCTGTTCCTGTCACCCTCAGATCGCGTAAAATAGGTTGTATCATTTTTTGTCGTTAACCGTTCACTCGAAGAAAAGCCAGGACGCTCACCCTGATTATAATCCCCGCCAAAAAATACACTCCATTTCTTTTTTGTATAGGTAGCCAGCAAACCTACCCCGAATCGACCAAAGGTCCCCGCATTCACATCTGCCGTTCCGGCTAATCCTTTGAGTCTGTCTTTTTTTGTAATAACATTAATGATGCCTGCAGTCCCGTCAGGGTTATATTTTGCACTGGGATTGGTTATTATTTCAATGTTCTCAATTGAATTAGATGGAATCTGCTGCAAGGCTTCAGATGGGTCCAGGACAGAAGGGATCCCATCAATCAATACCATAAATCCTGTGCTGCCCCTCAATGCTACATTTCCATCCACATCAACAGTTATTGATGGAACGTTCTCCAGAATATCTACAGCAGTTCCAGATGCGGCCGTTAATTGCTGGCTAACGTTAATTACCTTTCTGTCAATTTTATATTCAATACCCAATTCTTCCGCGACAATCTCTACCTCATCAAGCTGGCTTGCTGCTCTGGGCAGTATGATATCTTTCAATTCTATACGTGTTCTTCCGCTATTTATGCTTATGTCTTCAACTAAGGTTTTATCATATCCTATATAAGAAACCTCAAGATAATATGTGCCTGCAGGAAGTCCCTTGATCTCGAATTTGCCCTGATCATCTGACACTGTTCCTGTTACGAGGGATTGGTCAGGTGCATTGTATAGGGCCACGGTCACAAATTCAAGTGGTTGACCATCTTCTTCGTCAACAACTAATCCCTGGACTACGCCAGATACATTGGCCATTGAAATCGTAGATAATTTTAAAAAATATAACAATAATAAATAAGTACTAATTTTTTTCATTCATCCTTATTTTGAGATATTACAAATAAAAGGTAGGAATCTGATCAGAATTTGTAGCAATTCTGAAGGAATTCTGAAGAATAAATTTACCTGCATATACCATTAACCGCTTCAGCATATAATTGTTTAGCAATCAAGCCCTTATGTAAGTCCGGACTTTAAAAAAAGAAAGAAAGAAATATGGATATTTTTTTTTAAGAAGATGACTAACTGGTTTAAATGGTTCTAAATATCAGCATTTAAGCCCAGTTAAAGAACCCGGTTTTGGACACATGCATGATATATCAGGCGGCTGTGGCTTCCATTTTAGTTATGCACATTTGATTGGAAATTTTAAGAAGAATTAAATTATTAATCTAGTTAGAACCGTTTGATAATAGAATTAAATTGATCGTGATCTTCTTCAGATGTTATGACCATTTCTTCAAATCCGATCACAAATGTCTGACCTTTATCCTGAAAAAGTGATTTCGCACCTTTATCGCGTCCGAACCCAAATACCACCATCCCGTCCGGAGAAATCACGCCTTCACTGGTATTCCCAAGGTAAGAGAAGGTATCCGTCAATTGATCCGGTTGCTCATGCAGGATGTAGAATACCCTCCCAACTGATTCCTTCCCCAAGTAAATCCACTGCCAGTTATTGTATTCAGCATTGTTAAAATAATAATCCGGGATATTTTTATTCGGCCCCCCTTTGTCGGTTCCCCAGTATTGGGAATGGGGTGAGTATTTCCCCCCGGGTATTCCCTCATACAGGAACCAGTAACTGTGCCCAGGATCAACCTTTTCTATTATCAGCCTGGCATAGTCGGGATAAAAAGTCCATGTCCATTCCCATTTTCCGGAGTTCGAGACCGTTTTGATCGTATTATCAGCAATCAGACTGCTGGTGCACTGATCAAATCCGGGATGTCCTGCACCGCTGTCACCAGATCCAAACACAAGATTTGGCAATCCGCGGTACTCGGAAGCTGCATTCTGTGGATACCCCTGTATGGAATCCTTTCGAAAGCCTATCCAGTCATTGCCCTCTTTATCGATAATGCTTGAGAATCCTCCCGCTGTCTTCTGATAATATAAAGTTGCATTCTTCATCCTGATCTCAAAGCATTCCTGGTCCTCATCCATAACACCATCCAAGATGCTAACCTTATGACAGCCAGAAAACAGGAGTATAAAAGACAATAATGCGCATAGAAAAATTAAACGAATGGTCATCATTGCTTCTTAAAAATTATCCTCCCCGGATGTTCTTACATATTTCTCAAGCCATTGATCCATCTCCCATAACATATGTAATATTGATTCTTCTGACCTGTACCCATGACTTTCATTAGGAAGCATTACTAATCTCGCTGTTCCTCCGTGCCCTTTGACGGCATTATAAAAGCGTTTGCTCTGGATTGGGAAAGTACCGGAATTATTATCCGCCTCACCATGTATTAGTAGTATTGGTTCATTGACTTTATCCGCATGCATAAATGGCGACATCTGAAAATAGATCTCAGGAGCCTCCCAGAAAGTACGTTCCTCTGCCTGGAAACCAAATGGGGTCAAAGAGCGGTTATAGGCCCCACTTCTGGCAATTCCTGCAGCAAACAGATCGGAATGAGCCAATAAATTGGCTGTCATAAAAGCTCCATAGGAATGACCTCCTATCGCAATCCTGTTCTTATCCGCCACACCCAATTCTACCAGTTTATTGATGGCCGCTTCAGCGTTAGCTACCAGTTGTGGCACGAAAGTATCATTTGGTTCTTCATCCTCAGCCCCGACCACCGGCATACTGATATCATCAAAAATGGCATATCCCCTGGATACCCAGAATAAGGGTGAACCATAATACAAGCGGAGGAACTGATATGGGGATCCCGTCACCTGTCCAGCGGCATCTTTACTTTTAAATTCATCCGGATAAGCCCACATGATCACAGGTAATGTACCATCTTCTTTCTTATACCCGGCCGGAAGGTATAGATCACCTTTTAAAGGCAGTCCATCAGCCCTTTCATAATGAATAACCTGTTTTTTAATCCCCTTCAGTGCTTCGTAGGGATTGGTAAAACTGGTAAGGGAAGTCAGTTTCCCCTTTTTCAGATCTCGTAAAAAAACATTTGCAGGCAGGTCGGGAGATTCACGATAAGTAAGAATAATTTCTTTCCTGGCATCAAGCAGTTTAATTGGTCTCTCGTACCAGGGCGCCTCACTTCTCCATAACCTTGAAGTGGTTCCTTTTTTTATACTATACATATCAATAAAGGGCCTGTTACAGGTGATACTCAGGAGCCAAATTTAATATTGGC
>CBDUCT010000082.1:0-11086 GCA_965365715.1 uncultured Cyclobacteriaceae bacterium
TTGCCTGGCAGTGACGAACCCATCATTACCGATACAAAACAGGTGGTCTATACCATGAATGCATTATGTATTGAAATGGATACCAGATATAACCTGTTAAAGGAAGCACAAACCCGGAACCTGAAAGAGTATAATGATAAATTCATCAGTCGAAAATTAAATCCACAGAAGGGACATAGATATTTGCCCTACATTGTTGTAGTAGTGGATGAGTTGGCGGACCTTATGATGACAGCTGGGAAGGAAATAGAAACGCCCATAGCCAGGCTAGCTCAATTGGCCAGGGCCATCGGCATACATCTGGTTCTGGCAACTCAGCGTCCTGATGTAAAAGTGATAACTGGTACAATCAAGGTTAATTTTCCAGCGAGGATCTCTTACAAGGTGGTATCTAAGATGGATTCCAGGATAATATTAGATACCGGCGGTGCTGATCAACTGGTAGGTATGGGAGATATGTTGTTGTCGATAAATTCCGATATTCTGAGGCTCCAGAGTCCATTTATTGATACCAAAGAAGTGGAGAGGATCTGTGATTATGTAGGCTCACAGAGAGGATATCCGTCAGCCTATCTGCTTCCTGAATATGAAGGTGATGAAAGTGGTGAGGTTGGTGATGTAGACCTGGCAGACAGGGATACTTTGTTCGAAGATGCAGCCCGATTGATCGTTCTGCATCAACAGGGTAGTACATCCTTGATCCAAAGAAAATTAAAATTAGGATATAACCGGGCCGGCAGATTGATAGATCAGTTGGAAGCAGCAGGTATAGTAGGGCCCTTTGAAGGATCCAAGGCCCGTGAAGTATTGGTTTCCGATGAATACGCTTTGGAACAAAAATTGCGGGATTTAGATGAGAATAATAATTAGATAAAAATAATGAAGAAGAAATTATTAATCATTATTAGCTTTCTGGGCATTTTTAGCCTGACATATGGACAATATGATCAGAAGGCTTTAGATATTCTTGACGCGATGAGCGATAAGTATAAGAATATGCCATCCTTTTATGCCAGCTTTTCATATACCCTCGAAAATGAAATGGAGAATATTCATGAGGAATTTTCTGGTGATATAATCGTAAAGGGAGATAAATTCAAACTGGACCTGGGTGAGCAGGAAGTCTTTAATGATGGGGAAACCATGTGGACCTATCTGAAAGACGTAAATGAAGTAAATATCGACTATTATTTTCCGGAAGATGAAGAATTGACACCTTCGAATATATTTTTAGCCTACAAAAAGGGTTATAAGTATTTATTCATTGAGGAAGAAACAATATCAAATACCGTTTATAATGTAATAGACCTAATCCCGGATGATCAGGACAAGCCATTTTTCAAGGTCAGATTATGGATTCAAAAGAACGGTTCTGACCTGTTCAGATGGAAATTATTTGACAAGACGGGCAATACCTATCTGTACTCCATAACAAAATTCAATGGCAACTATGACGCAAAGGATGAAGAGTTTGTATTTGATTCCTCAAAATATCCGGGAATTACGGAAATTGATCTCCGCTGAACCACATGAAAAAGCAAGACATTTTTCAACAGATCAAATTAAAGAGATCATTTCTCTGTGTTGGTCTTGATACGGATATTAAAAAAATTCCTGAAGGGCTAAAGAATGTGGCAGATCCGGTATTTGAATTTAACAAGCGGATAATTGATGCCACCCATGATCTGTGCATCGCCTACAAACTGAACCTGGCATTTTATGAGAAACTTGGTCCAGCAGGTCTTGAAAGCCTGGAGAAAACCGTTAATTATATACCGGACAACATCTTTCGGATAGCTGATGCAAAAAGAGGAGATATTGGTAATACCAGCGATATGTACGCATCGACTTTCTTCGAATACTATAAATTTGATGCTGTTACTCTGAGTCCCTATATGGGGAAAGATTCAGTTGATCCATACCTCAGCTACAACGATAAATGGGTTATACTTTTAGCCCTCACTTCAAATAAAGGAAGTGAGGATTTTCAGGTCTTAAAAACTGAAAGAGGTTATTTGTATGAAGAGATCCTTGAAAGATCCAGTAAGTGGGGGAATATTGATCAGATCATGTACGTTGTTGGAGCCACGAAAGCTTCTTCACTAACTGCCATAAGAAAAATTGTTCCTGAGAATTTCCTGTTAATTCCCGGTGTGGGGGCACAGGGAGGAAGCCTTGAGGAGGTTGTCCAATATGGAATCAATAAATCAGTCGGGCTGATCGTAAATGCTTCGAGAAGTATAATTTATGCTTCAGGAGGTATGGATTTCGATCGGGCAGCAAGGGATAAGTGTCTGGAAATGCAGTCTAAAATGAGTGTATTGATGGATAATTTTTATTGATTTTTTTCTTCAGCCCTGCTATCTTTAGATAAAAAACCAGCTATGTTTATTAATGAATCTTTTGTGTCATTTCTATGGCAACATTCCTACTATAATACTGCCCTTTTAACCAGTACAGCAGGAGAAAAAATAGTAATAAAGCACCCCGGATATATAAATATTCATGCCGGGCCGGATTTTATGGAAGCTAAGGTCAGGATAGGGGATATTGACTGGGCCGGATCTATTGAGATACATGCTAAAGCATCTCATTGGTATGCCCATGACCATTCCTCCAATCTTGATTACGATAAGGTAATTCTGCATGTGGTTTGGGAAAATGACCTTGAAGTCTACCGGAATGACAACACCCCAATTCCCACGCTTGAACTATTTGATAAAGTAGATAAAGGAGTACTGGAAAGGTTTATGAGCCTTATATATCAAAAGGCAGGTTATCCCTGTCATCCCTACCTGTCAAAGGTAAGAAACATCTCTGTTCTCTCAATGATTGATAAGGCTATGGCGGAGCGTCTCGATGAAAAAGCAGATGATATCCTGAAGATCTTCCTTGACACAGGAAAAGACTGGGAAGAAACTTCTTATCGTATACTTTTTAGAAATTTCGGCTTTAAAGTAAACCAGGATAATATGTTCCTTTTGTCTAAACTGATTCCATTTAGAATCTTATCAAGGCATAGAAAGAACAGATTACAAACAGAAGCGTTGCTATTCGGGACAGCCGGCTTTCTGGATAAGGTATGTGATACATACTCACAAAACCTAAGGGATGAGTATTTATTTCTTCGATATAAATATTCTTTACGTTCCCGCTTATTAAAGCGATATCAATGGCGGTTTCTGCGGCTAAGACCTCAGAATTTCCCTACTATCCGGATTGCTCAAATAGCCAAACTACTGGGCAATATGGATAAGATCTTTTCATTTATAATCGGGTCACCATCAGTGAAGGATATTATGAATCGTTTTAATATTAAACAGGGGATTTATTGGCAGCATCATTATGATTTCGGGAAGCGTTCTAAACAAAAATTATCCGGGATTGGGAGAGATAGCGTCTATAATATTTTAATTAATTCCTGTGTGCCAATTCTCACTGCTTATAGCAGGAATATTAAAAACCATAATTATTTGGCGAAAGCGCACAAATTTCTGGAGGTAATTCCCCCTGAAAATAACCACATTATTCGAAAATGGGTAAAAATTGGAATTCATCCAGTAAGCTCTTTTGAGTCACAGGGATTAATTGAATTATCAAATTCGTATTGTAATAAAAAAAAGTGCCTAAATTGTAACATCGGAACAGATATTCTTCTAAATAATCACTAAATAATATTGATTCTGGTCTTAAATATTGTTTTACTTGTTGCGATTGTTTTGATCTTTTATACAAAAGCATCCCATTCGCAGATAAAAAACCATTTCTTTATTGCATTGTCAATAAAACTTATTTCCGGGATATTGCTGGGTGTATTATATTTTCAATACTATGGTTTTGGAGATACCCTGGTATATCATGAAGCGGCCAGCTATCTGGCTCAACAAGAAGATGGTACTTTCCGGGTATTCATCTCCTTATTTGGTCAACCTGAGGAACAGGTTTTGGATTTATTCCCCATATTAAGAGAATCCAGATCAGCCTTTTTTATTAAGATCATCACGGGGTTTTATTTGCTTACATCCGGAAGCTACTGGTTAACAAGCATTTACCTTTCTCTTGTCAGCTTTGTTGGATCCTGGTTTCTTACGGGGGTTATTATACGTGTTAACCCAGCAGCTACGATGGCAGCTGTTGTATCGTTTCTGTATTTCCCAACTTTTGTTTTCTGGACTTCGGGGATCTTGAAAGAATCCATTGCATGGTGTTGCCTTTCTGTAATTATGGGATTTATTGTTATATATTTTCATTCCAATAAACTGAATGTCAGGCAATTGTTCCTGAGCATAGTATTATTATTCATTTTATGGAGCATAAAATATCATTATGTGGCCGTACTGGCACTATGCTTCTTCCCAATCCTTTTATCTAAAATACTAAGATCATATACCAGGGTATCAGTCAAATTGTATCCTGTGTTCATTGGGGTATTTTTCATAATGGTCATCCTAATGTATAGTCACCCCAATTTCAAGCCGGAAAGATTGATGACTGTGATCCAGGAAAACCATGAAATGATCAAAGAAATATCTGAACAGGGTAAAACAATTCAATTTATTGAGACGGAAAACCCATACAATAATTTTCTGCTGAACATACCAATATCCCTGTTTGCCGGTCTCTTCATGCCATTACCCTGGCAGGGTATGAACATCCTGGCCATTGCTACGGGAATTCTAAATTTTATTCTCCTGGGTTTTTTCATAAAGAAGCTATTTTCTCTTTCTATTAATGATTTTACTCAAATTTCATCCTTGAATTTATCCATGGCGCTATACATTATTATCATGGCTATATTAATGGCTTACACTACCCCCAACTTTGGAACCCTGGAAAGGTATAAAATAAGTTATATTGGGTTTTTTATATTCTGGGTTTTTTATGGCAATTCATTTTTATCCCGAATTTTCATGTATAGGAAACAATAGATTCTGGATATTTTGGGCAGAATATTTATTAATGTAAATTTGATTTTTACCTCTTTATTATGGAAAAACCTGTAATGATTTTTGGAGCCAGCGGGATCGGACTGGCCGCATATGAAATATTTAGGAGTCATGATCTGATGATCTATGGATTTTTAGATGACCGGGATGAACTACATGGAAAGGAGATTGATGAAGTTCTTGTTCTAGGTAGCACCGATGATGATGGATATCTTAAATTTATAGGACAAAAATGCGAGGCCTTTGTAGCTACTGATGATAATAGTGAACGAAAAAGCATAGTTAAGATGCTTAAAGACCGCAGAAAAGTTATGCCCGTAAATGCTATTCACAAAAATGCAAGCCTTTCAGGATCTACAGATATCGCTCACGGTAATTTCATAGACGATGGAACAGTATTAGGTGCAAAAAGTGTAATTGGGAATCATAATTTATTGCATGTAGGGGTAATTATTGAATATGAAGCAAATATTGGTCAGTTTGTCCAGATAGGAGCCGGAAGCGTAATAGGAGCCGGTACAAAAATTGAAGATGAAGCTTTTATCGGTGCCGGAGCAGTTATCGTGCCTGGTATAAGAATAGGGAAGAATGCCAGGATCGGGGCTGGTTCAGTTGTTGTTGAAAATGTGGATGATAATGTTACAGTATTTGGTAATCCGGCAAAACCAGTAAATGTATAATTTAAAATCAGTTGTGTAGCCTTTTATTATGAGTAAAATCGCCGAATCAGAGCTTATTGTGAATGCTGATGGTAGTGTATACCACCTGAACCTGAAAGCAGGAGATATTTCAGAAAAGATCATCGCTGTCGGAGACCCGGGCAGGGTTTACCGTGTGAGTAAATTCTTTGATTCTCTGGAATTTGAAATGAACAAAAGAGAGTTCATCACCCATGTTGGGCATTACAAAGGGAAAAAAATTACGGTGATCAGTACCGGGATGGGGACTGATAACATTGAGATATTATTAACGGAGTTGGATGCCCTTTTCAACATAAACCTGAAGACACGGGAAATTAAAAAGAAGAAAAAGAAATTAACCATTGTTAAAATAGGAACTTCAGGAGGGATACAGTCAGATATACGCATAGGAACACATCTTGTCTCAGATTATGCTATAGGACTCGACAATCTTTTTGCCTATTATGATTTTCCTCAGGATAAAACAGGCCTGGGAGTGAGCAAGGCATTAAAAAAGACATTGGGGCTTAATTTTATGCCTTATTGCTGTAAGTGTTCTGAAAATCTCAAGAATAGGATTGCCTGGGATATGCCGTCTGGAAATACCTTAAGTGCACCTGGTTTTTATGCTCCTCAAGGCAGGGAAATTCGCTTAAAACCAAGAAATCCTTCTTTCCTGAATGAACTGATGTATTTTCATTTGAACGATTTCTGGCTTACCAATTTTGAAATGGAAGCTTCAGCTTATTATGGTCTGGGCAGGATGCTTGGGCATGAGGTGCTATGCCTGAATGCCATAATTGCAAACCGGGTAAGAAAAAGTTTTTCTAAAAACTATAATACAACTGTCGATAAACTGATACAGCTTGTGTTGGATAGGATTTAATCTTTCTTTTCTTTCTTAAACAGTTTATCAAAAGCTTCTTTCACTTCATCTGCTGCTTCCTGTAATTTAGTTTCGAACTTTTCGAATTCATCAGAATGTTCTTCCTTAAAGGATGAAAATTTTTCTTCGAGAGTTTTTTTATTTCTTTTCAGCTCTTCAATTCGTTCGTCAAGTTCCTTTTTTATGTCCTCCTTTGAATTCTTTGATTTAGCAAAAAGCTCATCAATTGATTTACCGAGGTCTCTGAGAGCTTTTTCGGCTTGACCCATTTTTTTATTTGCCATAATTCAATTTTAATAATCTAGACGTGGATTATAAAGAAATGTTATCTTTGTTGGGTAAATTTAATACAGATATCTTGAATAAAAAATATATCATCAAGCTTCTTATCTATTTGATCTTCTCGGCAGCAATAATTGGTTGTTCATCCTCTAAACCAAAGAAAAGAAGCCAACCTAAACGTGGCCCTATCCCTTGTCCGGTAAAAGATTGTTAGTTTTCAGGATTTGAGTGTCAAAAAATTGACAAAATATTCTGTTTCAATATGATTTTGCCATAACAAGCACTATTTTTGGAGGTCAAAAAACCTTATAATAAGCTTGAAAATCACTTTTTAATATGGACATTACTATTGATAAGCATTCTGGATTCTGTTTCGGTGTGGAGTTTGCCATACAAATGGCGGAAGATGAAATGGAGAATGGCGAAACCCTATATTGTCTGGGAGATATTGTTCACAATGACATGGAGGTAAAGCGCTTATATGATAAAGGATTAAGGATTATAAACAGGGAAGATTTAAAGAATCTAAAGAACTGCAAGGTGCTTATCAGAGCTCATGGAGAGCCCCCGGAAACATATAAAATTGCTCTTGATAATAATATTGAAATTATTGATGCCTCTTGTCCAGTCGTTTTGAAGTTACAAAACAGGATTAAAGATGCCCATGAAAGCATGAAAAAGGAGTCCGGTCAGATTGTAATTTATGGTAAATTGGGGCATGCAGAGATAATAGGTTTAAATGGACAAACAAAAAACAATGCTATTATTGTTTCATCCGTGGAAGATCTGGATAAAATAGATTTCAATAAATCAATAACCTTATTCAGCCAGACCACCAAGAGCACTGACGGATTTTATGGAATCGTGAAGAAAATCGAAGAACGCATAGGTAATGCACAGGATATTGTTGATACCAGATTTATTTCCCATGATAGTATTTGCCGGCAGGTAAGTAACAGGGTGCCGCAACTGATTAATTTTTCCAGGGAACATAATGTGATCCTTTTTGTAAGTAGCAAGAAAAGCTCCAATGGTAAAGCATTATTTGAAAAATGCAGGAAGAATAATAAAAGAAGTTATTTTATAGAGAATGCAGATGACATAAACAAATCCTGGATAAAAGACAGTGATTCGATAGGTATTTGTGGAGCTACATCAACCCCAATGTGGCTAATGAAAAAGGTTGAAACCAAGGTCTTGACGATGGGACTTTAACTCTCAAAACTTTCATTCCACAACCTGAATAATAAAGATTATCAATATAGTTATTCATTAAATATGTTTTGAACTAAAAATTGTTATTTTTGCTGTGCCAAATTAAAAATGAATTCGCTTAAAAAATGATTGAAACTATCAGGATTAAAAAGGGTTTTGATATAAATCTGAAAGGAAAAGCTGTAAAGAAAATTGAAGAAATTTCCCCACCTGAAACTTACGCTTTAAAGCCAACGGATTTTATCGGAATCAAACGGCCTAAACTTTTAGTAAAGGAAGGAGATACAGTAAAAGCTGGCACGCCAATACTTTTTTGTAAACTAAATGATAAGATCAAATATGTCTCACCCGTGAGTGGTGAAATTGCTGAGATTGTAAGAGGTGAAAAACGGAAACTGCTTGAAATCAGGATCCTGGCTGATAAGGATATAAAATATGCCTCCACCAGGAAATTCTCATCTTCGGAAATTAATAGTATATCCAAGAAGGAGGTTGCGGATATTTTATGTGATTTTGGCGTATGGCCAAATATCATACAACGACCTTAGGGAAGTATTGCAAATCCTGAGGAGGAACCCAGGGATATATTTGTTTCCGGGTATGATTCCAGCCCGCTGGCACCGGATTATGATTTTATATACCAGGGACAGGAACAATATATTCAAACAGGGATTGATATTCTAAATAAGTTCATCTCAGGACAGTTACATTTAACTGTTGATGCAAATTCGGAATTTTCGAAAGTATTCTCTCAACTCAAAAACATCAATCTTCATAAGATATCAGGTCCCCATCCTGCAGGGAATGTAGGTATTCAGATCCACCATATAAAACCAATTAATAAGGGTGAAAAAGTCTGGACCACCACTCCGTTCGGACTGGCCCAGATCGGAAAACTTTTTATTGAGGGAAAGTACGAATCTGAGAGGATCATCGCCTTGACAGGACCGGAAGTTAAAAACCCACAATATTACAATGTCAGAACCGGAACAAGTGTTAATAAGATTCTGGAGAATAACTTATTATCTGATAACATCCGGCTTATCAGTGGTAATCCCCTGACAGGTGAAAGGATAGCCATGAATGGTTATTTGGGTTTTTATCACAATCAGATAACAGTAGTGGAAGAAGGCAATCATCCGGTATTATTCGGATGGTTTAAACCCACATTTAAAGAATTGAGTTTTCATCGTGCCTTAGGTCTTTTATCTTTTCTCAATCCGAAAAAAACAGAGTATAATCTAAGTACAAATACCAGGGGAGATAAGAGAGCTTTCGTGATGTCAGGTGTATTGGAAAAGGTACTTCCTATGGATATTTATCCCACACATCTTTTCAAAGCCATATTGACCGAGGATTATGATGAGATGGAAGCATTGGGAATTTATGAGGTTATAGAAGAAGATGTGGCCCTCTGTGAATTCGTGGATGTATCCAAACACAATGTACAGCAGATCGTCAGGGATGGATTAGAATTATTACAAAATAGTTAAGAGATTAAATAAATGAAGTTTTTAGAAGATTTAGTAAATAATCTTAAGCCAAATTTTGAAAAGGGAGGCAAACTCGAGAAATTCTATTGGGTATTCGAAGGATTTGAGACTTTTCTGTTTCAAATGGGAACTACAACCACTGGTCGCGGTGTTCATGTAAGGGATGCCATTGACCTCAAAAGATTGATGATGACTGTAGTGGTGGCAATGGTTCCTGCCCTGATCTTTGGTATGTGGAATGTAGGTCATCAGCATTATCTGGCCATTGGACAGGAAGCTGATTTCCTGCTTAAATTCTGGATTGGAATAAAAGTCGTATTGCCTATAATCATTGTATCCTATGCCGTAGGATTGGGCATTGAGTTTACTTTTGCCTCCATTAAAAAACATCCAATTGCCGAAGGATTCCTGGTCAGTGGAATGCTTATACCACTTATCGTTCCTCCAACCATACCACTTTGGCAGGTTGCTTTAGCTACTGCCTTTGCTGTTATCATCGGTAAGGAAGTATTCGGAGGTACAGGAATGAACATATTTAATGTAGCACTTACCGCCAGGGCATTTCTATATTTTGCTTATCCCCAGGAAATTTCCGGGGAAATATGGACATATCTGGGCGATCAGGTGCCAGTAGACGGATATTCTGGTGCTACTGCACTTGCCGTGGCTGCTGCAACCGAAGGGCCTGCTACCGTTCTTGGTGAATTTGCCAATGCCTGGCAACCCGGATTTTATTCTCTAAAGAATCTATTCTTCGGATTTATCCCGGGCTCTATCGGGGAGACCTCGACGTTCTGGATTTTAATTGGCGCCCTTATATTATGGTTCACCCGTGTGGGAAGTATGAAGATCATTTTCTCGGTATTTGCAGGTGCATACGTAATGGGACTTATATTCAATCTATTCGATGCAAATCCTTTCCTGGAAATGCCGGCGCATTATCATCTGGTTAGTGGTGGATTAGCCTTTGGAGCGGTGTTCATGGCCACAGATCCGGTTACGGCCACCCAGACTGAAACAGGAAAATGGATCTATGGGTTTTTAATTGGGATATTGACGGTACTGATCAGGGTGGTGAATCCAGCCTATCCGGAAGGTATTATGCTCGCGATACTGTTGATGAATGTATTCGCGCCACTAATTGATTTCTATATAGTTCAAGCAAATAAAAAAAGGAGGCTACAACGTGCAACGGTCTAATACATACGTAATATTATTTTCACTGGTTCTTACTATCATACTTGGAGGATTATTGTCTCTGGCCTCCGTAGGGTTGAGACCAGCGCAAAAAAAGGCAGAGGAGTTTGCTAAAAAGAGACAAATTTTAAGTGCAGTCCTCGATATAGAACAAGTTCCTGATATAGTAACCGAATATAACAGCCGGATATCTTCATACATCGTAGATGCAAATGGTGAAATTGTGGAGCAGAACAGCCCAACAGGAGAACTTCTAAAGGCAGAAGATCTTGATATAGAGAAGGAGTTCAAAAAAGATCCGGCTGATAGGTTATAGCCGGTTTACAGAGGTCAGACCTAAGGGAACCCGGAAGAGATTGAAGCTTAGATACTGGCGATGTATGGCAA
>CBDUCT010000083.1:0-11076 GCA_965365715.1 uncultured Cyclobacteriaceae bacterium
GTTATTATTATAGTTGGGCGACACAAACGTCCCACTTTTGTATTGTATAATTCCGCTTGCCTGAGTTGAATAAAATATTCCATCGGACCTGCTCATGAATGAATTCATAAAAGCATTTGAATTCAGGAAACTAAGATTCTCCGAATCAAATAAAGCAAAGGAGTGTGCGTCAAACTTAAGCAGGCCATTAAAGCATGTAATCCATAGAAATCCATCCTGGTCTACATTAACAGAAGTGAGGTTATTAGATATCAGGCCTTGTTCTGATGTCCATTGTTTTAAGACGAGGGATTCTATCCGTGTTTTTGGATGTATTGATTTTATGTCAAGATTACTACCGATAACGGTTGAACTAAACCAAATTAACACGAAAAAGAATATTACCGAAATACTATATTTTCCCAGTCCGATCATTCAAAAAATAAGTAAGACATTTTTTCACTTTTATAATCTTTTATTACCGTTGATATTAATGGCACGCAATATGTAACCTAAGCCCGTAAAAAACCATGGATAATTGTTATAGAACTTACATCTAAAAGAAATATCTGACATCAAAATAAGTCCAGCTGTTCAACCTTCGTCTACCTGTGATATAGAAGGTTCCGGACAAACTTATAGAAACTTTCTCAGCGAATAATTTTCCCAATTGTGGCCTTATACCGAGCGTACCTTCTTTACTGGTAAAGTAATAATCGACTACAGGAGAAATACCGATCCAGGCCTCATTAAACTCGTAGTTAAAAATTGTTTCAAATTGCAATGTTCTTACGTTTACATTATCCGAACTTGAATTGCCTCCTGCCCAGTAATATTCAGCCTCACCAAAGGAATGAAGGTATCGGATATGAGGATATATAGCTATCTGAGGAACAGGCCGGTAGGCCAATGTAAAACCTGGTGTCAAAATAGGTACGCCAGCTCCATGCCCATACAAGGTATTACCCGTTGGAATGGAAAGATCTAAATATAAGGCAGAAGAAGACAAAGTTCTCATTCTAAGTTTTGAGTCATAAGTCACCAGGTGATAGCGGATATTGATGTCTCCGATTCCCGTTAACTGCTCTACCCCCAGTGCAACGGATCTCACAAAGGGGACTTTGATGGATAGCCCATGTTTATTCTGGCCAAAAGCCACACCTCCCTGGAACGTCCACTGCCAGATATGACCCTCTATCATATCTATTAGTTCACCGGAAAAAGCGATATCGCTATATGGCTGGGTAATATCTGAAGGATTCAGCTCCTTCCCACTTGGTAAAAGGGGCCATTGCGCCATCGATTTTCCTGAAAAAAGTAAGAGTAAAAATATTATATAGTGTATTTGAAGTCTCTTCATTATGATTTTTGAACAAATTAAGCTAAAATAAAGATGAATTAGTAATAAACTATTTTTATTTCTGACCTGTGAAAGAACCTGATTTAAAATCGGAAATTTTACTTTCATACTCTAAAGCAAACACTGTTCGGGTTGCCGAATTAATCGACAGGGATGAAGATTTGTTCCGTAAACTTATCAAAATATATTCGGACACAAAGAATCTGGATCTCGCTAAAAGAGCCGCCTGGGTTTTAGGTCATAGCGTCAGAATTCATCCATATTTGATCAATTCACACATTAAAAAACTTATAAAGTTACTTAGCGAGCCATCGCAACACGACGCCATAAAAAGAAATGGATTGAAAGCTTTGGAGTTAACCTCAATACCTGAAAAGCACTATGGGAAAATAGCCAATATATGCTTCAGATTTATCAGTAGCGGAAAAGAAGCAATCGCCATCAAAGCGTACTCCATTGGAATTCTTGATAAAATAGGAGATGAAATACCTGAAATCAGGCAAGAATTGAAAATTATCTTACAGGATTTAATGCCCTATGAATCAGCTGGATTTCAGTCCAGAGCGAGGAAAGTGTTGTCTAAATAATTTATTTCTTCATTAAAAAAAAGGTATTTATTTATTATATTGTATTTAAAGCTATTTCCCATGCAGACTAAATATTTTTTAATCCTGATAATTCTTTACCTGTTATTTAGCTGTAACCAGAAAACCGGAGAAAGCAATCAATATAAGTCTGAATCTGAGAATATAATTACGGATTACTGGCAATGGAAACCATTTATTAAAATTGATAGTGCAAATCCGGTGATGACCCCAGATCCTTCAACTACTTTTCACTGTCCTATCAGAGGTGAATTAGTCAGGTGGGAAGAAAAAGATGTATTTAACCCGGCAGCTGTGGTCAGGGATAATATGATCCAGATGATCTATCGTGCTGAAGATATTGTTGGGAAACATGCAGGAACTTCCCGACTGGGTCTCGCCAGCAGCACTGACGGCCTCAGTTTTGAAAGACTGGACAAACCGGTCTTCTATCCCGATCATGATGAAATGAAAATATTCGAATGGGAAGGTGGCGTTGAAGACCCAAGGATTGTGGAATCTAAGGAAGGTTTGTATATCATGACCTATACGAGTTATGATGGAGAGATTGCCAGATTATGCCTGGCCTCATCTCCCGATCTATTAACATGGGAAAAGCATGGTCTTGTATTGGGCAAATTGAAAAATGGGAAATACCGGGATCTCTGGTCAAAATCAGGTTCCATTGTTTGCAAAAGCCAGGGGGATAGACTTATTGCTAGCCGGATAAATGGAAAATACTGGATGTACTGGGGCGATACAGATATATTTCTGGCTACATCAGAGAACCTTATTGATTGGCAGCCTTTAGAAAATGAGGATGGATCTATTAAAATAATATTTGGCCCCAGAAAGGGATATTTCGATTCCGACCTGGTCGAACCCGGCCCACCAGCCATAATTACTGATGATGGAATATGGATGATTTACAATAGCCGGAATCATGCTGATTGGGGGGATAAATCACTACCTGAAGGCACATATGCTGCCGGCCAGATATTGTTTGACATAAATGATCCCCGAAAAGTTATCGCCAGATCAGAGAAATATTTCTTTAAGCCGGAAAATGACTATGAGATCACCGGACAGGTCGGCAATGTGTGCTTTATAGAAGCATTAGTTCATTTCCATCAAAAGTGGTACTTGTATTATGGCACAGCTGATTCAAAGATTGCCGTGGCAGTTTTACAGGATTAGAAGATCATATTTAAGAATTTATGGAAGCCAGCAATTATATAACAATAGGGGGACTTAGAATTGCATATAGACGGGTTGGTGATGGTGAACCCATAATATTAATTCATGGCATAACTACGAGCTCTTTTATCTGGCGAAACATACAGCCCGTTCTTTCAAAGAATTATGACACAATTGCCGTTGATCTGCTGGGATGCGGATTGTCCTCCAAAGACCTTTCGACGGATTATTCTATAAAAAACCAAGCCTCCATTCTTGCCGAGCTAATACATATGCTTGAATTGGGTAAAGTACACATTGTGGGCCATGATATTGGTGGTGGAATTGCACAAATAATAGCCATAAAATTTCCCCATTTAATAGAGGATATGATTCTCATTAATACGATAGGCTATAATTATTGGCCGGTTCAACCTATAACCACTATGCGAACACCCATTTTCAGGCAACTCGCCATGATGTCTCTGGATATGGGAATGCTGCAAAAGTTAATCAGAAAAGGACTTTATAAAAAGGAAAGCTATACAGAAGAATTCAGGTCACTGGTCTGGGAGGAAATGGCTAATAAAAAAAGAAGAAAGTCGTTCCTGCATTTCGCAAAATGTTTAAACAATCAGCACCTAATGGAAATCGCTTCCGCGCTGAAAAAAATTAAATTCCCTGTCCTTATTATCCGGGGAGATGGTGATCTATATCTAAATAGCATTATTAGTTCACGGTTGGCAGAGGATATCCCAACTTCTGAAATCCTACATATAAGAACAGCAGGTCATTTTATTCAGGAGGATGAACCAGAATTACTTTCTGAGAAGATATCCGAATTTTATCATAAATAATGAGTTAAAGTGACAGAAGATCCATATAAAAAGATTAATGAGCTTGAAGAGAAAATTTCTTTCCTTCAGGCAGAAAACGAAAGTATGGCTGAACGCGCTGAAGAGATCTTTTTACTCGTAATGGTTTCTGAATCAATCCGTGAAATCAATGACCGGTCAATAATTATAGATACAGTTTTAGAAAAAATCAGTATTCTGAAAGATATTCCCCTATGCTGTTATTGTTCCAGGAATAGAAATACATTAAGCGTTCAACTGGCCTATACTTCCTTCGCTGACAATACCACCATACAGAAGATAAAACTTGATGAGAATGCGTTTAATAAATTACAGAATGGGATTCTATATCTTGTAAGAGATAATAATCTTTATGAAGAAGTATTTAAATCATTGAATGAAAAAAACTTTGAACCCAGATCTGTATTGATCATTCCCCACAAGTCAATATCCAATAAATTGTCATATTTTATTTTTGCAGATAATGATGAAGACACCAACCGGTTCTCGGAAATAATTACCCTGATTCATGAGGTGATTAATATTATGAGTGACAAATTAGATAATCTATATCTGCTTGGGGAATTAAGAAAAATCAACCTTGCCCTGGAACGTAAGATTACTGATCGTACATCAGAACTTTGGGAAACCAATAGGCTTTTAAGGAAAGAAATTGAAGATAAAAGGCTGGCTGAGGAAGAATTGAAATTGAAGAATGAGGAACTCAATAATTTTGTTTATCGCGTTTCTCATGATCTACGGGCACCAATTACCTCTGTTGAAGGCCTGATTAATATTATTAAGCTTGAATTACAAAGTAAGTCCAGTGATCTCAAACCTTTTATCAACCTGCTTGAAGACCGGATGAAAAACCTTGACCGGTTTATATATGACATCCTTAATTATTCCAGGAATATCCGTACTTCAGTAAAGATTGAGGCTATCGATTTTGATGCTATAATTTCTGATTGCTTTAATGAACTCGAGTATTTAGATAATGCCATGAAAATCAAGAAGAACATCGAAGTTTCAAAGAAGCCATTTTTCAATGATAAGATGGGAATCCGAGAAATATTTAGAAATACTGTTTCTAATGCCATTAAATACGCGGACAAAACAAAAGAAATTAACATCATTAATATCAATATTAAAATAAATAAAAAGGAAGCCAATATATCTATACAGGATAATGGCATTGGCATATCTAAGGATGTTTTGCCAAAAATATTTGAAATGTTTTACCGGGGTAGCGAATTATCAAAAGGCTCGGGCATCGGATTATACCTTGTAAGCCAGAGTGTTGATAAAATGGATGGAAAAATTGATGTTAAAAGTACGCTGGGGAAAGGAACAGAGTTTATTGTCCGTTTACCTAATCATGTTAACAGGTAAGTGATCCCATAAAAAATCCCCATACAACAATGCACGGGGATTTTATAAACTATTTTAATAAAATATTATTTCCCTATCTGATTAGGTTTATCACCTTTTCTCCAATGATCTTCTATCTCTTCAAGCGATACTCCTTTCGTTTCAGGAATAAATCTCATTCCCCAAAGGATGCCGAGAACCGCAATAACTGAATAGATAAAGAAGGATCCAGCTGGATTGGGTTTGATATCATATGCCGCTTCAAAGGCAGCCATATCTTCATCTGAAATCTCGTCGCTGCTGACAATTTTAACTACATCCTCAATGTTGGATTCTAAGGATATATCGTATTTCTGAAGCACTTGAACCTGATCAGCAGATATTTCCGGGTCAGATTTTTCCCTCACTATTTCAGATCCTATTCCAAGTCCGGTAAATCCCCAGGCAATTTTCAAAAAAGTAAAAGCAACCAATGCATTAAATAACCAGTTGGATAAAGATCCGATACTCATTCCTAATCCTCGTACCTTAAGTGGAAATACTTCTGATATCATCAACCATCCGAGAGGACCTAAACTTATTGCAAAGAAGAATATATATACAAGAACAGATCCAACAATCATAAATCGCATTCCCTCTCCAAGATTATCCCTGAATAGGAAGAAAAAACCTAGTGCCGCCAGGGCAATTGCCATACCGGTCAATCCGATAAAATATAGTTTTCTTCTTCCAATTTTATCAATCACGACCATAGACACAACAGTGGATAATACATTGATCACACCGACGGAGATAGTTGCGGTTATCGCTGCCTTAGCACCTTCAAATCCGGCTATTAAAAATACAGTAGGTGCATAATAGATTATTGTATTAATTCCGACAAACTGTTGAACCAGCATTATGCCCACCGCTATTATTAAGGCATTTCTTAACCAGGGTTTGAATAATTCTGTCCAGTTGGTAACAGCCTGTTTTTCTTTTTCTATTTCGGCATCAATTCTTTTGATTGACTCTTCAACCAGATCCGGATGTTCCACTTTTCGAAGTACTTTAATACCCTTTTCCCTCCTGTTATTACCCATTAACCATCTGGGAGATTCAGGCAAAAAGATCATGCCTATGAAAAGAATTATGGCAGGTATCACGCCAACATAAAACATCCATCGCCAGGAATATGGATTTGCTTCATTTGCAAATGCCTGATCACTGAAATAAGATACTAATATCCCGATCGTAATCATTAATTGAAAAGAAGATACCATCGCTCCCCGGATTTTGGTCGGTGAAATCTCTGCGATATACATTGGTACCGTAAAAGATGAAATTCCAATAGCAATACCCAGAATAATCCGGCTAATCGCCAATAATCCAAGAGTTGGTGATGCGCCAGCAAGTATGGAACCTACGGCGAAAATAAGGGAAGTTATTATAATGATCTTTTTCCTCCCAAAAATGTCTGTTAAACGCCCCGAGGACATAGCCCCAGCTACAGCTCCTAATAATAAAGCGGTTACTATCCATTCCTGTTGATCGGTCGTTAAGTTCCAACTTCTTTCAAGAAATGGTAAAGCACCGGAAATAACTCCCGTATCAAATCCAAATAAGAGCCCTCCAGTGGATGCAATAGCCGCAATTACTACGTCCAGACTTTTATTGTATTTTTGTTCAGTCATATGATTTACTATTTATGTTAAAAAATTATTGTCTGCTTATCTAAAAGATTATGATATCAAATATATCCCGCCCAAATATAATTGTATTTTTTTTAGATATATTTTTATTTGTTTCAGTGAAAATTATAAATATTTTTAATAGACTAGAAAACATGGGGGAATTTTTTAATACTTCTCAAAAAATTTGCGGCTAATAAAATCATTTTCGGTTAGAATCGCAATGAAATTGTCAAATATGATACCAACAAGAAGCTTAGATAAGATATTGGTTTTACTTTCAATAGTCTTGATAATTATTAACAACACCGTCATGGGTCAAACTGAAATAATGAAATTAGACATAGAATCCGCTTCCACTTTGGCCAGAATACCTATCGCCTGTCTTAATAAGGAATATCCAAACAAACTCAATCAGGTCTTAGGGGATATGGACGATCTGAAGAATCCGGAAGTACTCCACCCTGCTTTCTACGGTTGCTTTGACTGGCATTCTTCGGTGCACGGGCACTGGATGCTAATTAAGCTTGTTAAACTTTTTCCTGAAATACCTGAAAAAACAGAGATCTTTAGAATTATGGATCAAAATTTAACGGTTCAAAACATCAATGCGGAAATAGAGTATTTTCAGGATGAATATAACAAAACCTTCGAAAGAACCTATGTATGGGCATGGCTGCTGAAACTGACCCAGGAATTGAATGACTGGGAACATCCAAAAGGTAAAAAATGGCTTGAGAACATCCTGCCTCTGACAAATTTAATCAAGGAGAAATATACTGACTTCCTGCCAAATTTAACCTATCCCATACGTACAGGCGAGCACCCAAATACTGCTTTCGGACTATCATTGGCTTATGATTATGCATCCAGCCTGGGGGATACTTCATTTATGCTTTTGATAGAAAACCGGTCTAAAAGTTATTACCTGGAGGATAAAAACTGCCCGGTTGACTGGGAGCCCAATGGTTTTGATTTTTTATCACCTTGCCTGGAAGAAGCAAACCTCATGCAAAAAATATTAGGTCATGAACAATTCCAGGTGTGGATTGAGGATTTTATACAGGATTTCTCTTCATTTACTCCCGCTGTTGTTTCTGACCGGACTGATCCTAAGATCGTTCATCTTGATGGATTGAATTTCAGCCGAGCATGGTGCTTTTTAGGTATTAGTAATTCTATGCCTGAGTCTGGAAAAAAAGAATTAATTCTTAAAGCAGCGGAACATTTTAATATGAGTTTTCCTCATTTATCTAGCGGGAATTATGAAGGTGAACATTGGCTTACTTCTTTTGCAATTTTAGCGCTAACCACTCAGCACTGATATGATCGGAAAATCCAGTCCACTTCGAGTTAGTCAGGTTATCTTCTGGTCAGTAATCTCCGCGGCTTTTATCGGGCCCGGCACAATTACAACTGCACTAAATGCTGGTTCAAATTATCAACTTGATTTAATATGGGCAGTAGTTTTCTCCATCTTTGCATGCATTATTTTACAGGAATCCGTTTCACGAATTACGATTATTTCAGGGTTTACATTAGGTGAAGCCATCCAGAAAAAATATGGGAAAAGAGGGATCCTGAATTTCAACATATTATTGACTCTGGCAGTGATTTTCGGATGTATGGCTTATCAGGCAGGAAACATAACGGGAGCTGTCCGGGGTATTCAACTTGCTATAAATGGACAAAAGACAGGGATAGTATTAATAATATTTTTGTTCGCTTTCAGCTTAATGTGGATTGAAAAACTCAAGTTGATTACCGCCACATTGAGCATTCTGGTAAGCATCATGGCCTTGTTATTCCTGCTCTTGTCATTAAAAACAGACTATTCAATATCGGATTTGAGTTTATCATTGATACAACCGAAAATTCCGGATTCTTCAAGTATTCTGATCATAGGATTAATTGGCACCACCATTGTGCCATATAATTTATTCATGGGTTCAGGTTTGAGCCGAAACCGGGACCTCAAATCAACCAGGTTTGGATTGATCAGCGCTATTTTGCTGGGAGGATTGATCACCGTTTTCATTGTAATAACTGGAACTTTAATACAGGATCAGTTTAGTTTTCAGACCATTTCTGCAACAATTCGGGCTAAAACTGGTCTTTGGGGCACATATGCTTTTGCAATTGGTCTATTTGCAGCAGGATTTACATCTTCCGTAACTGCTCCCCTGGCTTCAGCAATTACCGCAAGAACCCTGATCCCCAATTCAAATGATATACAAAAAAGGTTTATTTACAGACTGACGTGGATTATTGTTTTATGTATTGGGACTTTATTCAGCCTCCTCGATTATAATCCGGTACTGATCATTATCCTTGCTCAGGTGATCAATGGACTAATATTACCATTTGTGGCAATATCAATCTTTTTCGTAATAAATGACAAGAAAATAATTCCAGATAATAATAGGAATGGTGGTCTGGCTAATCTGGTTTTAATCTTAATTGTTGGAATTATGATCTTCCTTGGTGTTTTTCATTTATTAGGGGTGGTCATTAACATTATTAAGATCAGCTCAGATCTCTACCTCAAAATGACCATTGCTGGTATTATTTCATTTATAGCTGTTGTATATATGGTTTCCTTTTTACTGAGGAAAAATTCCACTTTTAAAGACGATTAATCTATTTTATTGCCGGGAAAACCCACTGATGACTATACCAATACCATTGACTATGGTTTTTGCCAGGAACGGTGACGGTGTACAAATGCCGTCTCGATCCTAACTTTTGATCGGAGGAGATTTGAATGGTATATGGATCAGTTCCTGATTGAGTTATATTGCAATTGCCACCTTGTATGAAGCATTGTAATTGGTTAAAATCCAGATCATCATGACCAAGTAAAATTTTCAGAACAGGTGGATTTACCTGAGAAATTGTTGATGATGGAATTGTTCTTATAACGGGAAGCGCCTTCATGGAGACCTTATCTGAGAATAACTCCATTTTTCCATAATAATCTGTCATAGGAAACCTGGGTAGAGCGAACAAGTCAGGATATACTGACATAACACCAGAATTCTGAGCCGCTGCTCCGATAAAGCCCATGTTCTTTACCACCTCTATCATGCCGTCGTCAAATTCACCATAAGGAAAGGCAAATACACTGGGATTAAAATTTAAATTCGATTTTATTAGCTCCTGGGCCAGCAGCACGTCTTCAAAAAAAGACTGTTGCCTGTTGATTGTGTCCAGATCCAGGAAATAATCATGTGTATGGGTATGATTTCCAATCTCAATATTGTTTTTTGCTAATATCTTCAGATCACTCCAGGATAAATAGTCACCACTACCCACAGTTTCAGTATTGATGAATAAGGTAGCTGGAAAACCAAATTCCTTTAATACGGGAAATCCATGTTCCATAAAAGAGTTAAATGCATCATCAATAGTAATTACAATATATCTCCCTTGACCATTCCTCGATCGGAGTTTCGAAATGGCATCACTAAAGTTCAGAACTTCAAATTGATTCTTCTTCAGATAAGATAATTGTTGTCTGAATAGTTCTTTACTTATGCTGGTACTGGGGTATTTCGATTCATTAAACCTGTGGTATAATAGGCCGATTATCTCTACTTCCTCATTCAGTCCAGCTTCGACCGAATCTTCTGAAGGTGGGTTGGAAACAGGCTCTTTTGCATTGCTGCATGCCAGCAATAGAACAACAATCAAAGCATATAATATCCTAATAATCAATATTTTATTATAATTTACTAAAGTTTAACTTTAATAAAATTGTTTTTATCAAGGGTGCAGGAGTCATACTTTGTAAGATTATTCTGAACTATGATCTCCCCTACCTTTTTAACATAATCATTACGTAATTCAGAGTACTTGTTCAGATACCATATCAATTCATAAGGATTATCTGATTCATATCTTCTCATTCGGAACTCGTCAAAAGCCCATGAATTCGCAAGGGTCAGGAAATAATCTTCAACGGATTGAGCGACATTATCATATTTTTTTAAATATATTACCAGACCATCTCGCCTGGTTGAGGCAGCCATTCTTTTATCAAGTTTATTGTATGACCAGATCCCAAAAGCGTTATTTCCTTT
>CBDUCT010000084.1:0-11068 GCA_965365715.1 uncultured Cyclobacteriaceae bacterium
GAATATTGAAGAAAAATTAAAACTGCACGCAACAAGCCTATGTGCTTAATGCAATTAAAATGATATGACACTAGAAGAATTAGGATATACGGACGAATTGGAAAAATTCAGGAAAGACCAGAATCTTAGTCCATTTGAAGTAGGACGGGTTATTTCTGAGCACAAAGAACGGTACGTGGTAAAAACTACCGTTAAAGAATATGACGGTGAAATAATCGGAAACTTAAGATTTTCAGCTCAAAACAGAGCAGACTTCCCAGCTGTTGGTGATTGGGTGGCAATTTCTGAATACGATGACGAAAAAGTACTGATTCATTCGGTATTTCCAAGAAAAACCAGTATTGAACGACTGGCAGTCGGAAAGCATGGTGAAAAACAAATTATTGCAACAAATATTGATTATGCCTTTATCGTTCAAGCGGTTGACAGGGATTTTAATATTAACCGAATAGAAAGATATCTAACCATTTGTAATACATCTAATGTTGAACCAATTATCATTCTCAATAAAATTGATTTGATAAATGATATCGAATTATCCAGATTAACAGCAGCTGTCAAGGAAAGAGTAAAACAGGTACCTGTAATTACAATCAGCAATGAATCCCAAATAGGAATTGAAAGCCTGAAAGATCGTATGGAAAAAGGCAGAACCTATTGTTTGTTAGGTTCATCCGGAGTGGGGAAATCAACCCTCGTGAACAATCTATCCGGTAAGGAAATGATGAAAACGAATACAATTAGTACAAGCTCCAATAAAGGGCGACATATTACAAGTCACCGCGAACTAATAGTACTTGAAAATGGGGGTATCTTAATTGACAATCCGGGGATGAGGGAAGTTGGAATAGCAGATTCTACGGATGGTATAGAAATTACATTTAACACAATTATAGAACTATCCGGAAATTGTAAATTTAAAGATTGCACTCATACAACGGAAATTGACTGCGCTGTTCTGGCAGCAGTTGAACGCGGAGAAATAGACCAGTCCTCCTATGAGAACTACCTGAAAATGGAACGGGAGAAAGAGCATTATGAATCGACTGTGGCGGAAAAACGAAAAAAGGATAAGAGTTTTGGGAAAATGATGAAGAATTATAAAAAGACTACAAAAATGAAAAGGAACTAAGCAAAATAACGTGTATTGGTAATACTCTCTGATTCTTGCTCTCATCATAATCTGAACCTCTTAACTTAATTCAATGTTTTCCAGTATATTTAATGCCCCTTATAAAATAGGGCTCGAAAAATCTTAAATAAGATAATATGAAATCTTTGAAGAAATATATTGCGATAGCAGTTTTGTGTTTTTCGTTTTCACTCACGAATGCGCAGTACGAAATTAAGCCGATGGAAGGATATACACCTCAAATCGGTATTATGGTAGATATGCTGGAAGATATAAAGGATCGGATTACGGAAGAAGTCCGTGATCTGGACCAGGAAGAAACAGATTACCTGTTCGACAACAAGGCTAACAGTATTGGTTCTATAATTATGCATATGGCGGCCACCGAATCATATTACCAGGTTGAAACGTTAGAGGAGCGTACCTGGACGGATGAAGAAACGGAATTTTGGGGAATTGCCGGCGAATTGGGAACTGAATCAAGAGAGAAACTTAAAGGAAAACCTATAGAGTATTATCTGGATCTGTGGGATCAGGTCAGGGAAAAATCGCTCGAAGGTCTTAAAGAGAGGGATGATGCGTGGTTTGCTTCAAGCATAGAGGAGGGCATAAACTACCACTGGGTATGGTTTCATGTCCTGGAGCATTCAGCTAATCATATGGGCCAGATTGCATTGATAAAAAACAGAGTCCGGGAGTAATCTGAATTTTCCCGCCAGCCATTATAAGTAATTTGATATAAAGGTATAGTCCTGAAAATAGTATGACTAAGAAACAAACAAATCGAATAATCAGAATAGCATTGTTTGTTGGTACCATAGCTTCCATGTTCTTCGTACCATGGATTTTGGTATGGGCCTGGATATTACCACTACCGGATACGGTTCAGGAACAATTAGATAAAGCCATTGATCATGGATTTGATGGAATGATTGTGTATGTTGATAAGGGGGGTAATCCACCGGCATTTTATACATCTGGCTGGCATGACCGAAAAAATAAAATACCAGCCAAACCGGATGCATTATTCAAAATTGCCAGTATCAGCAAGCTATATGTCGCTGTAGCTACCTCCAAACTAGTACACGATCAGCGGTTGTCGTTGGATAAAACGTTGGCTGATTACTTCCCGGGACTTGTGGGAAAAATCGAGAATGCGGAAAAAATAACCTTAAGAATGATGTTGCAACATCGCAGTGGAATTCCTGATTTCACCCGCACCCCTTACTTTTGGGCAGATCCGCCGAAAAGCATAGTCAATATAGAAATGCTTGGTTTAATACTTGATTTGCCTGCAAATTTTGAACCGGATGAAAAGTATGAGTATTCGAACACCAATTATTTATTGATCCGCGAACTCATTAATAAAACACTGGGGTATAGTTATCAACAATATATTAAGGAAGAAATTTTGATACCTCTGGGGCTGGACAATACCTTTGGTTCACTTGATGAGGTGGATTTGGAGGATGTTATGAGCGGCTATTACGTGGGCTTTGAGGCCGATACAAAAACGAATTATTACGGCACAATGATAGCTACAGCAGAAGATGTAGGCATATTCCTGAGAGCGTTAAACGATGGATCAGTGTTTGTTGAGGGAGAGCAAGACATATATTCCTCCATTTATGTTTATGAGCACGGAGGTTTGTTGGTCGGTTATCAGAGTTATGCCAAATACCACAAAGATATTGACACAGTGGTTATCCAATTTGTGAATACAACTGATTTTGAGGGATACGAATGGAATTTGTCAAGAATCGTATACAATCGTATTGTAAAAATTTTGAAAAGGCAATATAGCTCCTAGAAATATATAAAGGGCATTACCAACCATTTAAATTATGACCAAAAAACTTGTGGTTTTCTGCCTCATTCCGATTGCTGTATTTATGGGTTTTCGGTTTAGTAGTGATCGGAATTACTTAAAATATCATGAACAAATTATGGAGGCAGAGAAACTTTTAAGTGAGGAAAGATTCAGTGAGGCTCTAAAAAAATATGATCAGGTTTTCGAACTATATGAATTTGTTTTTTTAAGAGATTACCAGATAGCTGCTCAGTTAGCCCTATACCTTGACGATAAAAACAAAGGATTTGATCTTTTAAGGAAAGGCATGGCGAGTGGCTGGGATTTAAAAGATATAAAGAAAAATGACTATCTGAAGCCATTTCGCGAGTATCCTGAGTGGGGTGCCATTGAGCAATCTTACAGCACTATTCACAGTCAATATGAAACCAGAATTGATTGGCAATTACGAGAGGAAGTGCGACTTATGTTCAAAAAGGATCAGAAAAAAGCTATGGGCGCCTTATTTAGAATAGGGAACAGGGCTCAGGAAAAATATGGAACAAAGAAGTTTGCCCCGCACAGCGAGAATCAGATGTTTGATCTTATCGATATATTGAATATAGTTGGTTATCCGGGAGAAAAAACAATAGGTAATGACTATTGGATGTCTACAATTATCAGTCACCATAATTCCATATCCAAGAAATATGCCAGGAAAGACACTCTCTATAATTTCATTAAACCAAAATTATTCAGAGCTATTGAAAATGGGGAGATGTCACCCTATGAATATGCCTTAATAGATGATTGGCGAAAAGCCGTGATATCAGAAAGAACCGTGCCGGGATATGGATTTTTAATCACTCCGAAAAAATCTACCCTAATGGAAACCAATCAACTAAGGCAAAAAATAGGATTAAGATCTATCGAGCTACGTAATAAATTAGTTGAGGTGGAAAGAAAAACTGGTATGGATTTTTATTTGCCAGATTGGATCAAAGGTGAAATTAAAATTGAATAAAATAATCGGATGACTATAGGATATATGATCCATTGCCTAAGCACAACAGATCATAGGCAGGACTGTTAAAATGCGTACTGATCCAAGTTCCTTTGCATGACATTTACCCATTTACTATATTTAAGTGAACGATATTTTGAATTTAATCCGGCACACCAATTTACCAACGAACGGTTATAACTAATTCTAAAAATGAAATTATGAAAAGGATCGTAATGACTTATCTATTTATGTTTTTGATTTTTTTTACTAAGGCACAAGAGTTAAAGAACCCCACCTTCGAAGAAGTCATATCATTGAAATCAGCTTCTAATGCAATGATTTCACCAGATGGCAAACACGTAGTATTCGTATTGACATCCACTGACTGGAAAGAGAACAGGTATGATAGCGAACTATGGCTTTCAAAAGATGGAAATGAGCCATTCCAACTAACTAATAATATAAAAAACAGCAGTAGTAATCCAAGGTGGTCACCGGATGGGGCATGGATTTCATTTATTTCCGACCGGGATAACAAAAACCAGCTCCACGTAATTCGGGTAGCGGGCGGAGAAGCATTCCCGATCACAAATTCCGAAACCGGTATCTCAAATTATGAATGGTCCCCGGATGGCAGTCAAATTGCATTCACCCAATCTGAAGATAAATCAGATAGCGATGACAAAAGGGAGGAGAAATACGGAAGCTATGCTGTTGACGATGAGGAATACAGTCTACGCCAGCTTTATGTAATGGATTTTGATGCAGCTGAATTGAACCGCATGCCTAGTCCGCAACAATTGGAGGACTCCGTTTTCAAAGCCAGTCTGAAACCTACAATGCTGATGGATAGTGTTGATTTTACTATCGGGAATTTTAAATGGTCGCCGGACGGAAAAAAGATCGCATTCAATCACCAGCCTGATCCTTTGATCAATTCGTTCTTCAAGTCGGATATTTCCATCTATGATATTGACACAGAAAACCATAGTGTACTTGTAAGCAATCCAAGTTTTGACGGGCTTGTCGATTGGTCTCCTGATGGAAAGTCGATCTTATATTTCTCGAACCTTGATGACACTACTTCGAATTACTACCTCAATACCCGGGTATTCTGTATAGGAATAGATGGTAAAAATAACAAGGAACTCGCAACCGCCTTTGATGAGAACATTTCGCAGCTTCAATGGAATAGGAAAGGTATCTTTGGTGTCGCCTGGGAAAAAACAAAACGGATTATTGTGAAAATCCACCTTGAAAGTGGAAATGTAAATAAACTCTCAACGGGGCTGGACCGAATCTTCGGTATTTCCTTTTCAAAAGATGCGTCCCGATTAGCTTATATTGGCAACACAGATAATTCTCTCGGTGAGATCTTTATCAATGATACCGATCTGAAGTCTCCCACGCAACTAACCAATATGACAGCTCAGATCGGCGGATGGGCCTCCCTCGACAGTGAGGTCATCTCCTGGAAAAGTGAAGATGGTACCGTCATCGAAGGAGTACTGCACAAACCAAAGGACTATGATCCTAACAGAAAATATCCCTTGTTGGTGGCCATTCATGGTGGACCAACTGGCATCTCTACACCGGCACCTGTTTATTCCTATGTCTACCCGGCTATTCAATGGGTTAACAAAGGTGCCCTTATCCTCAGACCCAACTACAGGGGATCGGCAGGTTACGGTGAGGAATTCAGGTCACTAAATGTAAAAAACCTGGGCGTAGGCGATGCCTGGGATGTGCTGTCCGGTGTCAAATACCTGGAAGAACAGGGCCTTATTGACGGGGACAGTCTGGGATGCATGGGCTGGAGCCAGGGCGGATATATCTCAGCTTTTCTCACAACCAACTCTCAAAAGTTTAAAGCCATTTCAGTTGGTGCTGGGATATCCAACTGGATGACCTATTATGTGAATACCGATATCCATCCTTTTACCCGACAGTACCTGAAAGATACCCCCTGGTCAAATAAACAGATCTACGAACTGACGTCTCCGATGACGAATATAAACAATGCTTCAACCCCAACGCTGATCCAGCACGGTGAGTTTGATCGACGTGTGCCTATTGCAAATGGATATGAACTGGTTCAAGGCCTGAGAGATGTGGGTGTTGAAACAGAGTTGATCGTGTACAAAGGTTTTGGTCACGGCATCTCCAAACCAAAAGAACGCCTGGCTGCCACATGGCATAACTGGCAATGGTTTGCAAAGTATATCTGGGGTGAAGAAATTGAACTTCCTGAAAATTAAATAAGTCAAAACAATTAATAGAGCATTGAAGTGCTCTTTAAAAGTACTTTTAAAGGTCATATGAAAACATATTATAGCGCTTAAAGTATACCTTTTACCGGATTATGTCTTACACACGAAAACTTGTCACCATTATGTTTACCGACATTGTTGGTTATACAAGTTTGATGCAAAGAAGCGAATCAGAAGCGATCAAACTAAGGGACCGTCACAGGGAGGTGTTTGAGGCGCTTCACCAATCTCATCGAGGCAATATAATCCAATATTTTGGAGATGGAACACTAAGTTATTTTGAGCGTACGGGGGATGCTGTCCGCTGTGCTATTGAAATTCAGAGGCAGCTGAAAAAAGATCCGGAAGTGCCCTTAAGGATAGGTATACACATCGGAGATATCATATTGACTGATACAGATATCATTGGCGATGCCGTAAACATAGCTTCCAGGATTGAATCATTGGGAACCGCCGGTGCGGTGCTCGTTTCACAAAAGATAGTTGAGGAAATAAAAAGCCAGGATAATATTCCTAGCCAATTCCTGGGTGATTTTCATTTCAAGAATGACACCCACCCACGTAGTATTTATGCGATCTCAGCACCCGGGATTCTTGTACCACAACCAAATCAACTTTCCGGAAAGCTTGAAAAAAAGGCTCGAAAGGAAGGTATTGAATCACTTGCTGTTTTACCCCTTGATAATAATACGGGAGAGGAACATCAGGACTTCATGGTTGCGGGTATTCATGATAACCTGATCACTGCCGTATCGCGTATCGGTTCGCTAAGGGTTATCTCAAAGACTTCAACCCTGATCTATAAAAATTCCAGGAAGACCATATCCGAAATTGCCAAGGAACTCCGCGTTGATGCGATTATAGAAGGCTCTGTATCAAAACGAGACAATAACATCCTGCTCAATATACAGTTACTTAGAGCTTTACCTGAAGAAGATCATATATGGGCGGAAGTTTATGATCGTCCAATGGAGGATATATTTTCTCTTTTAAATGAAATTACCCAGACCATCTCCGGAAAGATAGACCTGTTGCTTACACCAAAAGAATCTGAAAGATTGTCAAGCCATGACCAGGTCAATCCGGAAGCATATCAGGCTTACCTGAAAGGGATATTCCATGTGGAGAGACTATCGTATGAGTCATTAAAAATCAGTATGGACTATTTGCAAAAGGCGATATCCCTGGACCCATCGTTTGCACCTGCTTATTCCGGTATTGCACGATCCCTGATGTCACAGGTACAAATGGGATTTATGCCTCCCCCTGAAGCAATGCCCAAGATCTATCAAAACATTCATAAATCACTCAGCATTGATCCTGATTTTGCGGAAGCTCATTTTGCAAAGGGGGCTTTGCATGCCTGGGTTGAGTGGAACTGGGAACATAGTGAGGTCGAATTTTTATTGGCATTTGATATTGCCCCGAATTACTCAATTGGCCGTGCCTATTATGGACATTTATTAATGCTTCAGAAACGTTTTGAGGAGGCTTTAGAAAACGTGAACAGAGCCCTGGAAATAGACCCCAATAGTGCATTGGTCCTGGCCTTGTCAGCAAAAGTATTCTATGGCGATGGGAGAATCCAGCAAGGCCTGGAGCTGGCAAAGAGATCATTTCAAATCGATCCCGATAATATTTCTTTGCTAAGAAACATGGACATGTGCTATTATAGACTTGGAGATTACGATCAATCGATTGAAATTCAAAAAAGAATCCTGAAAAGAGAGACGGAATCGCTTAAAGCACTTGAGGCTGGTTATGTCGGCAAAGACTATAAACATGCCATGCTTGAACTTGCCCGTGCCAAGGAAAAGCTAAGTAATCAGCAGTTTATTCCTCCGGCTTGGGTGGCTATTGCATACAATAGAGCTGGGATGTATGAAGATGCTATTAGATGGTTGGAACGCGGGTTTCAAATGCATGACCAGGATATGCCCTATATATTCATCATGCATGAATTTGAACAGTTGAAGCAGGATGAACGATTTCAGAGGATTGCACAAAAAATAGGTGTTCCCTTATAATAATTGAAAATCCTCTGAATAAAATCCGTACTTAATACATAAATTCTATTCAATCGGATTTCTGTATTAAGTAAATAAGGAAATTAATCGACCAATGCCAGTTTCTAATAGACGAACGGCATTTTATATTCTATCCTTATTAGATAATTTTGAAGCTGTAAAAAACAATAAAAGAAATGCAAAATTTAGAATTGGTTCTGATCATTATATCAACTGTTTACATCCTGTTTTATAGATCGATAAACAAAAAAGTCAATAAGACTTATATAATTGGTCTATTGGTAGTCATTCTTGCTGTTCATCTTTTATTTGAAGGATATAGGATGCAAATGATCCCGGGGTATATTCTTTGGCTGATAGCTTTAATTACAGCCTTTCTAAAACCTGATCAAAAATCATCAGTCGTAATCAGAGTTTTAAAGATCCTGGGTTTAGTAGTCATTTTAACCATATCCGTCATATTCCCATCCATATTCCCGGTATTTGACTTACCTCAACCAACTGGTCCATATTTAGTGGGGACAAAAGATATACAACTTGAACTTGATAGAGATGAGGCAATTACTGCCGATAATTCCGATAAACGAACCTTAATGATAAAAGCATGGTATCCGTCCAACGAGACCGGTGGCGAAAAGGATCTTTATATTGATAAAGGAGGCAGAAATGGGTTTGCCAGGAAATATGGCCTTCCGGCTTCAATATTTGATTATCTGGATAAAATAGAAACGCACGTTTATAAAAACGTTGAGATTGCCGATGAAACATTCCCTGTTCTTATATTCTCACACGGCTATAACTCAAAAGCGAATGGATATTATGCCTTATTATCAGAGCTGGTAAGCCATGGATATGTAGTGTTCTCCTTAAACCATACCTATGAAAGCACGGGATCAACATTCCCGGATGGGAGGGAGGTTTATTTCGATTATGACTATGCCTCACAAATTGAATCGGGAACATTTGAAACCGTTCAGCCGGCGATACAGTCATTTAAGGATGATCTGTCATTTGAGGAACGACATCCTATTGTCAGAGAGGCTTTAACAACATATTTTGTCAGGGAAATGGTTGAACGCTGGGCTTTAGACATTGTGGATGTTGTAAGTCAGCTGGAAAAATGGAATAGCGAAGGTTTTTATAAGGGCAGACTGGATCTGGTGAATGTAGGTGTATTCGGACATTCCAGGGGAGGAGGCGCTGCCGGGGAAGCCCTGATAATTGATGGCAGAATTAAAGCGGGTGCAAACGTTGATGGCGTTCAATGGGGTCAAATCGTTGATACTGTTTTTCAGAAGCCTTTTCTTTTCATTTCTGCTGATTGGCCTGCAGAGCATGAGGATTTAAATCAACATGCTTATGTGAATAAGAGCACTTCCTACTTTTATGAAAGTATGATTCTTAAATCGGCACATAGTAATTTCATGGATATACCTTTTATGATCCCACTAAAAGCTTTAAGCCTTGCAGGAGAAATTGATCCTGATCTGGCTATTGAAATATCTGGTGAGCTGATTACTTCTTTCTTTGACAAACATTTAAAGCATGAAGATGTAGATATTAATTTGTTGAATTCAGAATATGAAATGCTTGAACTAAATGTCTTCGAGGGAGATTCCATAAATTAATCGGGGAACTGATCTCAAAAATCCTACTACTTTATGAAATTCAGATACCATTAAATAAGGTATTGGTGAACAATGGGTAGCTGTAATGGCAGATTAGTTGAATATACAGGCTTGAAACCTTTAAAGACGCTAAACGCTTAATTTCTTTGATTTGTTAATAACTTGTTCCCTGAGGCTTGCCTTGTATTCAATTATCTTCTCTCTAACCTGGGTGTTTGATCCTGATATTATCTGTGCTGCAAGAATTCCTGCATTTTTTGCGCCGTTCAGGGCAACGGTGGCAACAGGAACCCCTCCTGGCATTTGCAAAATTGAAAGCACCGAATCCCAGCCATCAATAGAATTGCTTGATTTGATCGGTACTCCGATTACCGGCAAAGGGGATATGGCCGCGATCATGCCGGGCAAATGAGCAGCTCCACCTGCACCCGCTATTATAGCTTCAATCCCTCTCTTATGGGCATTTGACGCAAATTCATATAGTTTTTCAGGAGTACGGTGTGCGGAAACTATATCTATCTCATAATCTATCTCAAATTTTTCAAGCATTTCAGCCGCTTGCTTCATAACAGGCATGTCTGAGTCGGAACCCATGACAATACTCACTAATTCTTTTTTCATGATTTTACCTTGATTAATTTTTTCACTTTGTCCGCTTTATCCAGTGCAGAATCCATAGTCGTGGATAACACAGTAATATGCCCCATTTTTCTGAATGGTTTGGTTATTTTCTTTCCGTAAAGATGAACCTTTACGCCCTCAATACCCATGCTTTCAGTTAATCCTTCGTACTTTACAGGACCTTCATACCCTTCCGTACCTAAAATATTTATCATTACGGCGGGAAGTTTGACCATTGTACTTCCCAAAGGCAGGTTAAAGATGGCACGTAAGTGCTGTTCAAATTGTGAGGTTACAATGCTTTCGATGGTATGATGACCACTATTATGCGTCCGGGGTGCCACCTCATTTACAATAACGTTTCCTTTTCTATCAATAAAGAATTCGACCGCAAGCAAACCCTGCATATTCAGTTCCTCAATAATTTTGTGCGTAATTTGAGTGGCTATTTCTGAATGTTTTGTAGTAATCGTCGACGGACAGATCAATTTATCCACAAGATTTGCATGAGGATCAAAGGCCATTTCAACTACCGGATAGCATTTAATTTCTCCCTTTTTATTTCGGGCAGCAATTACGGCTACTTCCTTGACAA
>CBDUCT010000085.1:0-10960 GCA_965365715.1 uncultured Cyclobacteriaceae bacterium
ATTCCTATTTTTCTCAATTGATCTTATCACGAAGATTTTCGAAGAAATTCTCTCTTCAGCTGGCACCTCAGTGGTCACATTTCAATGCTGTCGACTCTCTGTACAGCAATGATGTATTTGGATTGCATATTGGCGCAAGGTTTAAGGTGAGCTCTCAGGGTTCAATAATTTTTGACTGGACAGAACCCTTCACAGAACATGCTGTGAATAGTGCCACGGAGCCATATCAAAGGGATGCGGGACCTTACCGTAATGTTTCATTTGGATACGAAGTAGCTACGAGTGCCCATGCCTTTCAGTTTTTCTTCAGTGTTTATGGTGATATTCTTCCACAATACAACCTCACCTATAACACCAATCAATTTATAAAAGAGGTAGAAGGAGAGAACAAAGTCGCGTTCCGTGTTGGCTTTAATATGACAAGATTATGGGGATTTTAATTTTTTAATTCATGGATAAAAAGGATAAAAAAAACAACCGTAGAAATTTTTTAAAAAATGGTTTAACCATGGGTGGATCAATGCTGGCTATGGGTGTGGGCCCCGCAATAGCTAAAGATTCATCCGGCGAAGACAAATCATCTGGCGAAAAAATAAAGGTTTTAACAACCGACGGGAAGGTAATAGAAGTTGATAAGCCGATGGATGATTGTAAGATCGATCCGTGTGAACCTCCCAAAGGCAATGCCGCAAGACAGGGCATACCCGGCCGGAGTTTCGTTATGGTCATTGACCTGGCGAGGTGTAAAAATGCCAGGAAATGTATTGAAGGTTGCCAGAAAGGGCATAACCTTTCACCAGATCAGGAATGGTTGAATGTATATCTGATGAAAGATCATGAAGAAGGTGAACCATACTGGTTCCCGCGTCAGTGTTTTCATTGTGATATTCCACCCTGTGTGAAAGTATGTCCGGTAGGGGCAACCTATAAAAGGCAGGATAATATTGTCCTCGTTGATTCAGACCGATGCATCGGGTGTAAATTCTGTATGGCTGCATGTCCTTATTCAGTAAGAATATTTAATTGGGAAAAACCACCTGAATCAGATGTTCCGCCTGAAGATTATTCACCGGAAGCCAGCGTTCCTGCACAAATTGGAACTGTTAGTAAATGTGACTTTTGCCCTGACAGGTCACGTGAAGGAAAACTTCCTTACTGTGCCACCGGATGCCCGATGGGTGCGATCTATTTCGGGGATAAAAATGAAGATGCAGTCTCTAATGGTACCGAAACACTTAGATTCAGACAACTGATCAAAGACAGGGTTGGATACAGGTACCTGGATGAACTTGGGACAGAACCTAATGTATATTACCTGCCACCGGTTGAGAGAATGTTCGACTATAAGAGTGGATTGAATGACCTCCCGGAAGAAAAACAGGAAGTATATAAAAGTATTATTGATGGAGAGAACAATAAAAACAACTAAGCCGTGGAAAACAGTAGCGATTTAATGAAAAAACTGGCCCGGAATCTGGAAACACCTTCCAGGCAATGGTATATGTGGGTAATTATTCTTTCCTTGATAGTGCTTTTTGGTGTATATGCACTCATCCGGCAAATTCAGGAAGGACAGATCATTACCGGAATGCGGGATAATGCCGTATGGGGTATTTATACAGCCAACTTTATATTTTTTATGGGTCTGAGTTATGCGGGAGCATTGGTATCCTGCTCATTTCAGTTATTAAGGATTCAATGGGCAAAACCATTGTTGAGAATGGCAGAATTAATTACGGTATCCACCTTGATCGTTGGTGCACCCTATATATTGTTCTGTCTTGGCCGACTGGATCGAATCCATTATTTGTTTATGTTCGGTAGAATTCAGTCACCAATTACTTGGGATGTAATTGCCATATCCACCGATTTGGTATTTTGTGCTGCCTTTTTATATTTTACCCATATCAGGGATTTTGCCAAATTGAGAGATATGGAGGGATTAAAGGTTGCTAAATGGCGTAAAAAACTTTATGCCATTCTGGCTCTGAATTATAAAGGGACACCCCTACAGAAAAAATACCTCCATCAGGCTCATGATATCATGGCAGCGATCATTATTCCAACAGCAGTAATTGCTTATTCACTATTATCCTGGCTGTTTGGGATGAGTTTAAAACCTGGTTGGCATAGTACAATTTTCGGTCCATATTTTGTAGTAACAGCAGCCTATTCCGGTGTTGCGCTTCTAATCATAATTATGTGGTTGTATCGGAAGTCAAGAAAACTAGAGGAATATATTACTAACAAGCATTTTAACTATATGGCATTTGGTTTAATTCTTCTGACCATGGCTTACGGTTATTTCACCTTCAGCGAATACATCACTGACTGGTATAACCAGACAAAGCAGATGTCGAGTCTGTTGGGTAAATTTACAGATATGTCTCAGTATGGGGCTCTTCAATTATTCCATGTACTTTTCACCATGTTTGTTCCTCTGATTATCCTGGGGCTCCCATGGTTCAGGTCCATAAATAGCATAACGCTTGTTTCTTTGTTCATTGTAATAGCACTGTGGGTCAAGAGATATCTGATTGTAGTTCCACCGCTGGAGACACCATTTATCCCTATCCAGGATGTCAGACCTGATTATGTTCAGTATTCCATGTCGTGGGTTGAGATAACCTTAACGGTCTCCGGACTTGCGTTAATTGTCCTGATTTTCACCATTGCCTCAAAAATTGCCCCGATCATACCAGTGGCTGAGCTAGAGGATGTTGAAGATACTGCTAAGCCTGTAATCAGATTCCAAACAAAAGGTGCTTAATGTAATGATAAAAATATTGAAGAAAATGAATAATCAAATATATAAATCGATTTACAGCTTGATCCTTGGAATCCTTTTAATATCGATTTTGGGGACCTCTGTTAGCATGGCACAATCAAAGGAAAGAACAAGGCTCAGGTCCTATTTCTACATACATTCTAACGGAGACCGGCAGGTATCATTTCTGCTTAGTGCCGGTCGTGGCAGAAATACCCAGATGGTGGATAATGCAGTTCTGGATGTTGAGATTGACCTTGGAGATTCAACATTGTTCCTGACAGAGTTAAAAACGGATGAGGAAGGTGCTGCCGATCTTTATATTGAATCCGGGTTCAAATTACCTGCTGATGAAGAAGGTATTACCACAATTCTCGCTTCCTATGGAGGTAATGATTCCCTGAGATCTGCATCAACAGACATTGAGGTCAAGGATGTATTTATCGAGATGTCTTTTGAAATTGAGGATTCAGTAAAAATTCTGACAGTCCAGGCAAATGAATACAATGCAGAAGGCGAAATGGTACCCGTTGAAGAACTGGATATCACCATAGGTGTTCAAAGATTATACAGTGTATTATCTATTGATGATGTTGAAACGGATGAGAATGGTATAGGAATTCTTGAATTTCCTGATGATATCCCTGGTGATTCAATAGGGATGATCACTCTTGTGGCCACAATCGATGAACATGATTACTTTGGCACTGTGACGAAATCTCAGTCTGTGAACTGGGGATATCCTGTATCTTATGAAGTCAAACCATTACCCAGGCAATTATTCAGTGATGAAGCTCCTCTATGGATGATCATTGGTGTATTTATTGCCCTCGTGGGGGCCTGGTATCATTTCTTTTTATCCGTTATAAAACTGTATAAACTGAAAAAAGCTGGAGAAGATTCTTAAAAAATTTTATAAAGTGGTATTATTTTTGGTAGATTTAAAATTAAAATTAATAAATTACGAACTTTAACTAAAAAAGGAGGACCTATGAAAACCAATTACAAGAACTTGTTAGGGCTTGCATTCCTTGCGATGTTTACATTAACCATCCTGTCATTTACTATGCCGATGGATGATTGGGGCATGCCGGCAAAATATAAAAGTATGGAGAACCCATATGCCGAAGAAGGCGATGAAGATGAGATTGGAGCAGATCTTTATAAGCAACATTGCAGATCCTGCCATGGTAAGGAAGGATATGGCGATGGTTCAAAAGCATCTGAACTTGAAACTGAGATGCGCGAACTGGGAAGTCCGGAAGTTCAGGGCCAAACAGATGGTGAATTGTATTATAAATCCATTATCGGCCGTGATGAAATGCCGAATTTCGAGAAGAAGATCAGAAGTGAAGAAGATCAGTGGATGGTGATCAATTATATTCGGACATTGGCTGAATAAAAATTGTTAAAAAGAAATTATTTTTCCGCTCCTTTTTAAGTGAAAAGGGGCGGTTTTTTTTGATATTCACCTGCAATAATTTTTTCTAATTAGAATTTTTCTAAATAATTGCTACAAATTGACAAAAGTCATTTTATTGTCATTATAATTGGTTGATTTTTACAAATAATATAATTTCAGCTTTTTTCTATTTGGAATGACAGGTGTTTGGCGGAAAGGGATATGCGTTGAGTAAAATGATAAACAATCAATTTCACTTTCGGGAAACAGGGTATTTTATGTCAACAGGACTAAAAAGACGAAATTTAAATCAAGCAAAATATATAGTAAACATATGAAAATATTTGATTTTATATTCTCCGGGAAATTTATGGGTATCCTGCTCGTGGTATTTGCCATATCAATAGGTTACGCCACCTTTTTAGAGAACGACTTTGACGCAAAGACCGCAAGATTACTTATTTACAATGCCTGGTGGTTTGAAGCGGTGATGGTTCTGATGATCGTCAATTTCTCAGGCATGATCTTTTCTAAAAAGCTTTACAGGAAAGGCAAATGGAATATCCTGGTTATGCACGTATCTTTTATTATCATTATAATAGGTGCCGGAATAACCAGATATTTTGGATTTGAAGGACAAATGCATATCCGTAATGGGGAAACCTCCAATAAGATCCATACCTTTGATGATTATGTCAATGCTTCCGTAAGCCATGCTGACCATAAGATCCGGGTTTATGATAAAATGATCCTTGCCCCCATCAACAAGAACCTGTATAAGAATAACTTTAAATTAAACAATAAGGATATTACGCTTGAGATTGAAAGCTACATGCCGAATATGCAGAAAGTCCTGCAGGATGATCCGAATGGGTCGAAATATCTAAATATATTGGCGGCTGGAAGTCAGGGAAGGCAAAACCTCTTTCTTAAAGAAGGTGAGACAGACATGGTGGAAGGAATGAGAGTCAGCTTTGGCGATACTTCACAGTTAAATAATCTGGTGTTTGTTCAAACTGATTCTGTATTGATGATGCGATCTACTTTTCCAATGCAGCCTTCACATATGGGTGCACCCGGAGGTGATGTTATGGAAGAAGAAACATACCATCCTGTTTCAGACATGCAGATCTATCAAATGCATTCTTTTGCATTCTTACTCAAAGAGGTAAAAGAGAAAGCCCGCATTTCGTATATGCCAGCATCCGAAGCTTCGGAGAATGCGGAGAACCTGATCGATTTGAAAGTCACTGTGGATGATGTCGTGAAAAAATTTATGATCAAACGGGATGCTTTTGAACAGATTGTAGTTGATGACGTGGTATTTTCTCTAAGCATAGGAAGCCAGGTGTATACCATGCCATTTGAACTGAAACTGGATAAATTTGAACTGGAACGCTATCCCGGCTCTCAAAGCCCCTCATCTTTTGCCAGCGATATTATCCTTGTGGACAAATCAGCAAATCTGGAAAAACCCTACCGTATCTTCATGAATAATGTTTTGAATTACAGAGGGTATCGTTTTTTCCAGTCAGGATATGATCCTGATGAACAGGGAACCATATTATCGGTGAACCATGATTATTGGGGAACGCTTGTTTCGTATATTGGTTACTTCCTGCTGTTCACCACACTCCTGTTATCGCTCTTTACCAAAAATACCCGGTTTGCACGACTGACAAAGCAAATGAAGGAATTGCATATTCAAAGAAAGAAAATAGCAACCTCCCTGGCATTCCTTGTAATGCTTTCCTTTTTGACCGGTAACCTATCCGCGCAGGATACCGCGGCAAAAATAGATAAGGATTTCGCAGAATCTTTCGGAAAACTACTGGTTCAGAATAAAGACGGACGTATCATCCCGCTAAATACTACAGCAAGCAATTCACTGGTAAAAGTCTATAAGAAAACGAAATATGAAGGACTGAATGCTGACCAGGTTTTCCTTGGTATGCTGATCTTTCCGGAAGAATGGAAGAACAAACCAATGATCAAGATCTATGAGGCTGAGGTTCTGGAAATGGTCGGAGCCAAGGGTAAGTTTGCCACTTTTAATGACTTCTTTGATGAAAACAGAAGATATAAGCTTAAGGACCGGGTAAATGAGATATATGCCAAATCCCCCGCCCTCAGGTCGAGGATAGATAAAGAGTTGATCAATGTCGATGAAAGGCTCAATGTTTGCAACCTGGTATTCAGTGGCACACTATTTAAGGTATATGCCCTGCCTGATGACCCGAGCAATAAATGGTCTTCACCCGCAGAGGTGAGGGTAAAGGATGACTCGGGTAATCCTGCCATTTATATGAATCTTATACGCAGGGATATCAGTGAAAGCATTGCTTCAGGCAACTATGATAAGGCCTATAAGGTACTTTCCGACATCACAGAAAACCAAATGGAACATGGTCAGGAAATTATGCCATCGGAGACAAAAATCCGTATGGAGATCCTGTACAATAAGTACAACATATTTAAAAATCTTTTCCCGGTTTACATGATGATTGGGATAATCCTGCTTGGTTTATTCCTGTTGCAGTTGTTTGTCCCCAGGCTGGAATTTAAAAAACTGATCAAACTCCTCTACGTCATTCTATTAATCGCCTTTATAGTGCAAACTTTCGGGCTTGGACTAAGATGGTATGTTTCCGGGCATGCCCCATGGAGCAACGGTTATGAATCAATGATCTACATAGCCTGGGCCACCATGCTTGCTGGTTTCATCTTTTATAAGAATTCGCAGATCACACTATCGGTCACTACAATTCTCGCAGGCATTACACTCCTTACCGCGCATATGAGTTGGCTGAACCCGGAGATCACAAACCTGGTGCCGGTATTAAAATCATATTGGCTGACCATTCATGTGGCCACTATTACGGCCAGTTACGGCTTCTTCGGATTATCCTCCATGTTGGGGATATTGAATCTGAGCATTATGATATTCCGTAATAAATCGAATCATGAACGGATAAACCTGACCTTAAAAGAACTGACAATAATCATAGAAATGTCGCTCATGGTTGGCCTCATTTTGCTTGTAATAGGGAATTTTCTGGGAGGTATATGGGCCAATGAATCCTGGGGCAGGTATTGGGGCTGGGATCCGAAAGAAACCTGGTCACTGGTAACCATTATCGTATATACTTTTATTCTTCACATGCGCCTGATACCGGGCATGAGGAATCTGTTTTCTATAAACTTTATGGCTCATATCGGATTTGGAGCTGTTTTAATGACCTACTTTGGAGTTAATTATTATCTTTCCGGATTACATTCATACGCCCAGGGTGATCCGGTTCCGGTACCAAGCTTTGTTTATTACATGATAGGCGCCATATCTATAATCAGCGTTCTTGCTGTGGTAAATGACATTAATCTGAAGAACAAGCTTGAGGTGAAAGGAGAATTATCAGATGATGATTAATTGACCATGGGAAAAGAAATGATCAGAGTATGTTAACTATGTGATTGCCAAATATTTATATGAAAATTATAATAGGTCGTTTAATTGAAAACTAGTATCTTTAAGGGTTTTTTAATGGATCTTAAAATATAATCAAGGGTATTTAAAAGTCCTGAATAATGAAGGAGATAAGTCAGTTTATTAGTTATATATTACCGCTGTTGTATCTTGGGGTAATCTATGTATACTATGTCCTTTTTACAGGTAAAAAGAAAAGCTGGATCAGTAAGACCACACTGATACTGGGGATCTTACTGATAATCCATGGTTTTGAGATCGGCTTAAGGCATGCCGTTTTAAAGACAATACCCTTCTCAACTGTACATGATGCCCTGAGTTTCCTTGGTTTTTCGATCCTTTTTGTCTACATGATCATCGAACTACGATTAAAGAACCGGGGATCAGGTATTTTTGTGTTGTTCTTTGCTTTCATTCTGGAAGTGGTTTCAACCTTTAATCTATCCTGGGAACCGGAGACCAATGAACTTCTCTCAAGTCCTACCTTTGCCATCCATGCTGCTTTCACCATAATGGGATATACTGCCATGTCTTTATCTGCCCTGTATGCCATTATGTACATTATACAGAATCATAACCTGAAGAAACGAAATCTGGGGAAACTATTTACGCAATTACCAGCACTTAATTACCTTGAAAAAATGAGTATTCAGTCGGCATTCATGGGAATCGTTCTATTGGGTATCGGATTATTGATGGGACATGTCCAGGCAGAAGCCATCATGGGTGAGTTCTGGCCGAATGATGTAAAAGTAATTGCAGCCGATATAGCCTGGGCTTTGTATCTAATTGGATATATTATTGCCCAGTTTTTGAGATTACATGGGAAGAAAATGGCTTATTTATCCATTGCCGGATATTTTATTTTGGTGGTTGGGGGTTTTTTGATTGCGAATCTGGCCGAAACATTTCATGAGTTCAATTAAGGATGGAGGATATAGTGAATAACGATATTGCACTGGGTGTTTTAGGGATATCACATAAAACGGCTTCCGTTGAGATAAGGGAACTGGTCTCACTGAATGAAGAGGAGCAGAAGAATATAATACACCAGGTAACTCATGATTTTACGGTTAACAATATTGAAGTAGATGGAATCTTGATCCTTTCCACCTGCAACAGGACCGAATTCTATTTAAGTGCGGATCATATTGACATTATTCTGCCTGCCCTAAGACAATTGCTGGTAACCTATAAGAAGTGTCCATATTATACCGATGAAAACATCACTTACGAGAAATTTGGAATGGAAGCTGCCAGGCACTTCTTTAATGTCATTTGTGGTATCGATTCCCAGATCGTAGGGGAAATGCAAATCACCGGGCAGGTGAAAGACTGCTACAATTTCGCGCACCACCTTGATGCAACCGATGCAGTCCTGAATAAGCTATACAACTTTGGCATGCAGGTGAAGAGAAAAGTCCGTAATGAGACTTTCCTTTCTGACGGCACAGTATCGGTCAGTTTTGCCGGCGTGGAACTGGCCAGGAAAATATTCAGTGACCTGGCAGATAAACGCATATTACTGGTAGGTGCCGGCAAGACAGCAGAACTTGCAGCTGTGCATTTTCTTGAGAATAATGTAAAAGCAATAAACGTTGCCAACCGGACTTTAAGTAAGGCAAAGGAACTGGCTGAGAAATTTGGAGGCAAATCCTATACCCTCGATGATCTTGATATGGCACTCCGGGAAGCTGATATCGTCATCTCTGCAACATCCAGTGATGATTATGTGATCACTAAATCGATGATGTCAGACATCACCAGAAAAAAATATTATGAGTCGATCTTCCTGATTGACCTGGCCATTCCGAGAGATATCGACCCGAAAATCGAAAGCCTGAATAATGTTTACCTTTATAACCTGGATGACCTTAATGGTATCGTTGAGAAAAACCTGGAAAAACGTCGCATGGAGATACCCAACGCCAATAAGATCATCGATGAGTTTATGGTGGAGTTCCAGAAATGGATCAACACCAATACCATGGCCTCGATCGTTAGCAAATTAAAAAGTCATTTGGAGACCTTGAGTAATAACGAAATGTCAAGGATCCGGAAACAGTTTCCGGAGAATGGCTACCAGAAAGAAATTGAGAACTACACACAGAATATAATCAACAAACTGGTGCGCCAGCATATGAAATCATTGAAAAAAAATGCCGGTGATCCTGAAAAATATAAACAACATATTGAGTTGATCTACAATCTGTATGAAATTGATAAAGAATAATTAAGACTATGGGTACGATCCGCGTTGGAACCAGGGGCAGCAATCTGGCATTGTGGCAGGCGACTTTTGTAAGAGAAACATTGGAGAAACACCACCCGGGAATACGTTTTGAACAGGTGATCATAAAAACTGAAGGTGATCTGGATCAGAAATCCTCCCTATCCCAGATAGGTGGACAGGGGATATTTACCAAAGAAATAGAAAAAGCCCTTCTGAACAATACTATTGATATTGCAGTTCATTCTTTGAAGGACCTGCCTTCTAAAATGCCGGAAGGACTTATATTGGGGGCTGTACCGGAAAGAGGATATGTGGAGGATGTACTGATCACAGAAGATGGAAAGACATTAGAGCAACTGCCACAGAATGCGAAAGTGGCCACCGGAAGTATCCGCAGAAAATCACAATTGCTGAACATGCGTCCGGACCTGATCATATCTGATCTCAGGGGTAATATTGATACCCGGTTACGGAAACTTAAGGGATCAGGTATCGATGCCATTATTATGGCTAAGGCTGCAATCTTAAGACTGGGACTAAACCAGGTATTATATTATGAATTCAATACGGATGAAATGATTCCTGCAGTGGGACAGGGGGCTAGCAGCATACAGGTTCGGAATGAAGATAAAACTGTAAAGGACATCGTGCAGGCCCTGAACCACCCGGATACATTTCATGCTGTTACTGCTGAAAGGGCACTATTGGCTACTTTGGATAGTGGGTGTCAGTTCCCGGTTGGTGCTTTTGCCCGTGTTTCAGGAACCGATCTGGATATCCGTGGATTTGTCGGAAGTGAGGATGGTAAAAAAATCCTGAATGAGAAAATGAAATCAGAAGTTCAGGATGCGAAGAGTACAGGCAGGATCCTGGCAGAGAAGTTACTGGATAGAGGAGCAAAATCTTTGCTGGACGCTTTCAGTAATAACTAATTGCCGGATCAGTATTTTAAGTTATAATCAAATTTTGAAGGGATAAGAAATGGAAAAAGTGGACGAAAATTTTCTATACATACAATCGATTAAGAAACAGCCGGTAAAGAGAACACCGGTATGGATCATGCGGCAGGCAGGT
>CBDUCT010000086.1:0-10902 GCA_965365715.1 uncultured Cyclobacteriaceae bacterium
TTGTTGGATTTAGCTATGTTTACGCACAAACACCAGGCTGGAATTGGCCGGAAGACAGGCAAACTGCTGAAGAAAAAAATGTCATATATACTGATATGATGAAACTTGGCAATTATAAGCATTCTGTACCTCCTTTAACCTGGTTGTTGGTTAACGCACCTGACCTGAATGAATCGATCTATATTAATGGTGCCAAAATTTATGAGAACCTGGTGGAATCTGAGAAGGACGAAAATCAAAAGAGAATATATCAGGATTCGGCCCTTTTAATGTACGACCTCAGAATTCAGTATTTTAATGATGAAGCTGCTGTATTGAATCGAAAAGCATTTACGGCATACAAGTTTTATAAGGACGACAAAGAGAAGTATCAGGAGCTCTTTGAATTATATCAAAAAACATTTGAACTTAACAATAATAAGGTTTGGGATCAGAACCTGTTATCTTATATGGATATTGTAAGGCGATATAAATTAACAGGAGGTAATATATCAGACGAACAGGTTCTTGATATTTATGATCAGATTGTGGAGATTATCCAGTTTAAAATAGATCAGGGAAAAAATGTTGACCGTCTTGAAATAATTGGTGACAATGTTGATAAATTGCTGGCGGCAACCGTTAAAGTGGATTGTGATTTTATACAGAATACTCTTGGGCCCAAGCTAAAGGAGGATCCCAATGATTTGAAACTGGCTAAAAACATATTCAAACTGTCCATGGCAGGGAAATGCCTTGATTCACCAATATTCCTGGAAGCCGTAAAGGTAATGTTCGAGCAGGAGCCTAATTTCGGATTGGCAAAATTGATTGGTGACAGGTCTTATGCAAGTGGAGATTTCGACCTGGCCTTGCAGTATTATGGCGAAGCTGTTAAGTTAACAGAAGACAATGTTAAAATTGCTGATATATATTTTAAAGAAGCAGATATTAAAAGCAGACAGGATCAAAAGTCTGCTGCCAGGGATTTTGCAAAAATGGCATTAACTGCCGATCCTTCCCTGAAGAAAGCCTGGACTCTGATAGGTAATTTGTATTATACAAGCTATACTACTTGTAAAAAGGGGCAAAACATAGTTGAAGACAGAGCAGTATATTTTGCAGCCTATGAGATGTATAGAAAAGCAGGTGATCAGGAAGCCATGCGAAGTGCAAAGGCTCAGTTTCCTACAATGGAAGAAATCTTTACCTATAATATGGAGGTTGGACAACCAATTAAGGTTGGTTGTTGGATCAACGAGGTAGTCACAATTCAAAGAAGAGACTAAATAATTTGAGTTTTCAATAAATAGCGGTCAATTTTAACTAATTGACCGTTTTTTCATTTATGGAATACAGGTTTGTATATTTAATCCTCATTATTTTCATAGGTATTGGGTGTAATGAAGTTCATGATGAAAGTGAAATGCCTATTTATGAAGGCCCGATTCTTGAATTATCAAATGCCACCACCTATTATAGCGATTCATCAGTGGTAAGAATAATGCTCCAGGCTCCAAAGCAACTGGAATTTGAGAACAAGGATCGGGAATTTAAAGAAGGAATTTATCTGGAATTTTATGAACCTGACGGATCTTTATCTTCTAATTTAAGAGCCAATTACTGCTATTATTATGCGGGGGAGGATAAATGGCGGGCACTTGGTAATGTGGTGGTAAAGAATATCGCCAATAAGGAACAACTGGATACAGAAGAGCTTTTCTGGGTTCCTGATGATGAAATAGTCTACACTAATAAATTTGTGCGGATTGAAACAGAGGGAGAAATAATAATGGGGGAAGGATTGGAAGCAAAACAGGATTTCTCCTGGTGGACATTGGAGGAGATGAGAGGCACCATATATCTGGATGAATAAACGACTTAATACTGTTTTATTTTCACTTATAGTAGTGGGTATTATAATTGGAACCCATCAAACAATAACCGTTGGATTTCAGGAATCTTATTGGATTTTTATGCTTAGTTTCGCAATATATCTAGTTTTTGCTTATTATAGGGGGAAAAACAAATAGTAATTATTCAATGTAGAATGGATAATTCCATAATCTTAATTCTAGTTTCCTTGTTATTTTCCAGTTTTTTCTCCGGAATTGAAATAGCATTCATTTCATCAGACCGGCTGCATATTGAACTTGAAAAGGAGCGCGGGACAATTTCTGGGAAAATTCTATCGCGGTTTACAAAAAATCAAGCACATTTTATCGGGACTACGCTTATTGGCAATACTATTTCCCTGGTGGTTTACGGAATATTTATGGCCAACCTCATTGAGCCTGTCTTGTCGGATTTGCTTCCTTCCTATTTGAACAATCAATCATTAATACTAATAATCCAAACTATCCTCGCCACTCTGGTTGTACTTTTAACAGCCGAATTCTTACCTAAAATAATATTCAGAATTGATCCGAATTTCTTTTTAAGTGTATTCGCAATTCCCTTGCTTCTTATTTACTTCATTTTGTACCCAGTAGTTTATGGCATTGTTGGATTATCAAAATACATAATAATCAAAGTATTACACTTGAAGTTCAAGGAAGACGAACCTGTATTTAGTCTGACCGATTTGAATGAGTTCATTCAAAGTAAATTTATCGAGGACAAGACGGAGGGGAAATTCGATATTGATACTAAGATTTTTAATAATGCCCTTGAATTCAAAACAGTAAAACTTAGAGAATGCATGATCCCGAGAACTGAAATTGTTGCGGTTGAATTATCCAGCGATATAGAAACACTTAGAAATGAATTTGTGGAAAGTGGATTGTCAAAAATTTTGGTTTATAAAGAATCAATTGATGATATAATAGGGTATTGTCATTCTCTTGAATTATTTAAAAAACCCAGGAATATAGAAAGCATATTGTCTCCTCTTATCATTGTTCCGGAGACACTCCTGGCCAATGAGTTATTGGTTCAGTTCATAACGGAAAGAAAATCAATGGCGCTTGTAGTTGATGAATTTGGAGGCACGTCTGGTATAGTGACAATAGAAGATATTATTGAAGAAATATTTGGTGAAATTGAAGATGAACATGATGAACAGGATCTTGTAGAACATAAATTGGATGATGATAGTTTTCTCTTAAGTGCCAGGCACGAAATAGATTATCTTAACGAAAGGTATGAATGGAATTTGCCCTCGGGAGAATATGATACATTAGGTGGATTAATCTTATCTATTACCGAGGATATACCCTCTCTAAATCAGGATGTTATTATTAAGCCTTTTAAATTTCATATTGTTTCTATCGAAGAGAACAGGATTAACCTAGTAAAAATGTCTCTATTACAGGAGAAGGAAAAGTAGCCAACAGATAATGCCTCCCTTCAAATTTTGAGTTTACTATTAATGTATATATTTTTGCGCCACTTAATATACGTAGAATGGCACTAATTAGTAAAATAAGAGAGAAAACTGGATTAGCGGTTGGAATAATTGCATTTGGATTGATTTTATTCCTTGTAGGTGGAGATATTCTAGGACCAAATTCAGTGATACTGGGCAATAATAAGGCAGAAGTAGGAGAAATTGCTGGCCAGACAATCGATCATGCGGAATATATTCAGCAGATTGAAGAGTTAAAATATAATTATACCTTAAATTTTAACCGTAATCCATCTGAAAATGAAATGATCGCCATCAGGCAACAAGCCTGGGATTATCTGATCGTTAAAAAAGCTTTTCAGAAAGAGTTTGATAAACTGGGATTATCTGTTACTGAAGAAGAGCTAGTTGATATGGTTCAGGGTAAAAACATACACCCTGACCTGGTGCAAGCCTTCACCAATCCGCAAACAGGAGAATTTGACAGAGAACAAATCGTAATGTACCTGCAACAGATCAATCAAATGCCTCCTCAACAACAAGCTGGATGGTATATGTTTGAGAGTAATCTAGAACCTTCAAGGTTGCGGTTAAAGTTTGATAATCTGCTCTTAAAAACTGATTATGTTACGGAATCTGAGGCAGAAGCGCTTTATAAGCAGGAGAACGGAGTAGCCGAAATAAAATATTTATACATTCCATATTATTCCCTGAGTGATACAACGGTAACAGTTACCGACAGTGATCTTGAGAACTATCTTTCTGAGCATCAAAAGAGTTATTATAATGAGGATTCACGGTCACTTATATACGTGAGTTTCCCAATCATACCATCCAGTGATGATTCCTTATTCTTCATGGATGAAATGGATAAATTAGCAAAGGAGTTTGCAGAAATTGATGATGATTCCATTTATGCAAGGATAAATACCGATGGAGATTCACCATATGAGACATATACTATCGGCCAGCTTCCGGCAAGAATTAGAAATGATCTGGATAATTTATCACCGGGATACGTTATTGGGCCCTATCTTCAAACTGGGAATTATGTTATCAACAAGGTAACTGATATTCTGGAAGACACCATGTTTTACGCAAGAGCCAGTCATATTCTTATTAAACCTGAATCGGAAAGTTCAGCTGATAAAAATAGGGCAAGACAGGAAGCCCAAAGCTTGTTGAACCAGATAAGGAATGGAGCAAATTTTGCCCTGATAGCCAGGGATAACAGCGATGATCCCAGTAGCTCTGCAGGGGGGGATCTTGGATGGTTCGATGAAAATAGAATGGTTAAGCCTTTTGCTGATGCTGTCTTCTCAAGGACAAGTGAAGGTTTGGTTCCCAGGGTGGTTGAAACTGAATTTGGTTACCACATAATAAATGTGACCGGAAAGAAAACAAACAAATTATTTAAAGTAGCTACTATCGAACGGGAAATTAGCGCAAGCGATATCACCCGTGACGAAGCTTTTCGAAAGGCTGATTATTTTGCAAGCCTCACTGCAAATCGTGAAGAGTTCGAACGAAATGCAGCGAATGACTCATTAACTATTAATGAAGCCGAAAGTCTAAAAAAGGATGACAGAAGAATAGGTGGTCTGGGGGATGCCCGGGAAATAGTTCGTTGGGTATTTTTAGAGGCTTCAATTGATGAAGCATCTACCGTTTTTGAATTGGATGAACAATATGTCATTGCTGTAATGACTGATAAGACCGAAGAAGGTCCTGCCGGTCTTGAAGACGTAAGGGTTCAACTGACTCCAAAGGTTAAAAATGAACTTAAAGCTGAATATATTATTCAGAAATTGAATAATCTGGAAGGCACGCTCGATGAGATTGCAGAACAGTATGGAAGTGAAGCAAGGGTATATGAATCATTCGATATTAAGTTATCCTCCAACTCAATTCCAAACATTGGGTTTGCTCCTGTGGCAGTGGGAACAGTATTTTCAATGAATGAAGGGGAAACATCAGAACCGATCATTGAAAATGATGGTGTAGTAATTATACAATTAAATTCATTAATTGAATCTCCTGAAATAGCAGATTATACAAGTTATAAAAATCAGTTGACGCAAAGACGGTCGAGCAGAACGTCGTATCTGACATCTGAAGCAATTAAGGAATATTCAGATATTGTTGATGAGAGATACCGGTTTTTCTAATATTCAAGGATCAAGTTTATTGGAATTACCTGAAAGGAAATATATATACTATTGAACTTTCTTCGCAAGGAGTCAATTTGTATATGATTTAATGGATTAAAGGTTAAAAAATTTCTTTCCAGGATCTAAAATAAAAATGAAAGATCAATCCAATTTTGATGAATTCAAGCAACAACTAGTAGATCATTATACTTTTCCTACTTTATATTTATTCAAGTTTATCGTACCTGCCGAGAAATCTGATGATTTCAAGATTCTTTTTAGTGAGGTCCATTTCGATACAAAACGTTCGAAAACAGGTAAATATATCAGCTTTTCCAAAAAACATAGAGTTAAGTCCAGTGATGAAGTAATAGAGATATATAAGAAAGCTTATACTATTGATGGAATCATCTCTCTTTGATTAGATGTTTTTTATTCATTTCATTTTATGTATCAGCTAAAAATGATATATTTTTAAGTTAATTCTATGCACAGATATTTTGCTTATATCATTCTTAGTTTTATAATTGGTTGCATGCCTCCTCAACCTGATAAAAAAAGGAATGAAATCCCAAAAGATACTGTCGATTCTAAGTCCTATGGACAGATCCCTATCGAAGATTTTGACATTTTAATGCAGGAAAGTGAAGATCCTGGCAGGGTAACCTGGCAAAATCCTGAAATGGTTATATCAAAAATGGGGAATATAAATGACCTTGTCGTTGCAGATATCGGAGCAGGTACTGGTTATTTCACTTTGCGGATTGCTAAAAAAGGAGGAACCGTAATTGGGATTGATATCGATCAGAAATCCATTGACTACATTGAGGAAAGAAAATCAGAATTACCTCCCGAAACTGCCGAAAGGTTGACAACCCGACTATCCTATCCAGATGATCCACGACTGGATGCCAACGAAACAGATTGGGTCTTGATAGTAAACACATATTATTTTATCGATGACAGAGTAAATTACCTGATAAAAGTTAAACAAGGATTAAAAAAGAATGGTAAAATTATGGTTGTTGATTACAAAAAAGGGGATATGCCTATTGGTCCAAGTGATGCTGTAAAAGTACCAATTACAACGGCTATTACCGAGATAAAGTCAGCTGGATTTAGAATTCTTGAAATTGATAATAGTAGTCTGCAATACCAGTACATCATTGTTGCTCAACGATAATATAATGCGCATAAGTTTTATCTCTATCCTCATTTTTATTTTATGTATTTCTAACCAGGTTATATCTGCACAAAATGATTCTATTGGATTTCCCGATCTATCGGAACAAGCCCATATAAGTTTGATCACAGGAGAACCCGGGGATGCCTTATATGAGAAGTTTGGACATAGTGCGATACGGGTATATGATCCGTTGAATGGCATTGACCTGGTATATAATTATGGTACTTTTAATTTTAATGCACCCGGATTCTATCCAAAGTTCTTAATGGGTAAATTGAATTATTTTCTTTCTGTTTATGACTTCAAAAAGATGGTATATGCTTACAAATACTATAATCAATCTTTGTATGAGCAAATTATCAACTTAAATTATGAGGAAAAAGCAGCAGTTTATAATTTCCTTAATAATAATTATCTCCCCGAGAATCGATACTACCTTTATGAGTTTTTCTTCGATAATTGTTCCTCTCGAATAAGGGATGTGTTTGAAAGAATGCTGGGCCCCAAACTCCGTTTTGATGAAGAACATATAAAAGATCATAAAACATTCAGGCAATTATTAGACGAGTTTTTAATCACCGCAAAATGGGGAGATTTTGGAATAGACTTAATTATTGGCCGTCCGGCAGATGTTATCGCCTCTTCTCGTGAATATATGTTTTTACCCTATAAACTATTTGATGCATTTGAATATGCCCGTATTGAACGGGACAGTATTGAGGTGCCACTAGTACTAAGTACGATTGTTATTAATCAATCGGTTTTATTGCCTGGAAATGAAGGTCCTTGGATGTCGCCCTTGCTTTTATTCTGGACAATATTTATTATTATTTTACTATTATCTTTATTCATAAATATCAGGAATAAAACCTTCAAGTATATTGATTCAGTACTATTCATAGCAATAGGATTTACAGGTCTTTTAATTTGCTTTTTATGGTTTGCAACAGATCATATAAGCACTAAGGATAACCTAAATCTTTTATGGACCTTTCCTTTATATTTGTTTTTACCATATATGATCCTTAGGAATAAAAAAACAACCTGGATGAAATATTATTTTCAATTCTGGATGATATTTCTGATACTGTTTCTGGCCACATGGAAGATCTTACCTCAGCAATTAAATACAGCCAATATCCCGATTATTCTTACATTAATAGTAAGATTCTATTTTAATTCAAGAATAAACAAAAATAAAGATGTGGAAGGAAGAAAATAATTACTTAAAAAGATCCTTTAAATTCAAAGATTTCACTGAAGCTTTTGCCTTCATGACAAAGGTTGCTCTTATTGCTGAGAAAAGGGACCATCATCCACGCTGGAGTAATGTATATAATGAAGTGGAGATCATGTTAAACACTCATGATAAGGGAGATGTTGTTACAGAAAAGGATCATGAGTTAGCAGGCGAAATAGATAAGCTGCTTACCTGAATGTATGAAAGAAAAAGCACAATTTTTTTTAGTACCTACGCCGATAGGAAACCTGGAGGATATTACATTACGGGCTCTCCGCATTCTGAAAGAAGTGGATTTCATTTATGCTGAAGATACCAGGAATACCTTAAATCTTTTAAAGTTCCATGATATTAACAATGTTCTGAAAAGTTATCACTCATACAATGAACATAAGATTCAAAAGTTTATAATTAATTCATTGAAGGATGGATCTAAAATAGCCCTGGTGACTGATGCCGGGACTCCAGGAATTTCGGATCCTGGTTATTTGATCGTCAAGGCCTGTCTCATGAATGATATTGAAATAGAATGTCTTCCTGGGCCCACCGCATTTGTCCCTGCTCTTGTAAAATCAGGATTACCGTCAGACCGTTTCACCTTTGAAGGTTTCCTGCCGCACAAGAAAGGTCGTAAAAAACGACTTGAATCATTGATCGACGAGACACGCACTATGATATTTTATGAATCACCATATCGAATTTTAAAAACGATAGATGATTTCATCTCATATTTTGGACCTGCCAGGGAAGCCTCTGTGTCAAGGGAGATATCCAAAAAATTTGAGGAAACAGTGAATGGGAAACTGGAATCAATTAAATATCATTTCGAAAAAGGAAAAATAAAAGGGGAATTTGTACTTATCGTGCAGGGCAGATAATTGGTGATTCCTTAAAATTCGTCATTTTTTTAATGATATTTATAGGGACTATCCTTACACAGTAATAACACAAATTAATATTTAATGGATTTAGATTATTTATTATCAGAAACAATCAGAATTTCCAAGCTTGCCGGAAAGTTTATTCAAAATGAACGCACAAATTTTGATTTCTCTAAGATCGAATATAAAGGGCCAAACGATCTTGTTTCCTATGTGGATAAACAAGCTGAATTGTTACTGGTAGAAAATCTGCAAAGTATATTGCCAGATTCAGGATTTATCGCTGAAGAGGGAACAGGTAAAGAAAAGGAAATCAATTGGGTAATTGATCCTCTGGATGGCACTACTAATTTTATGCATGGGCTACCTCCATATTCTGTAAGTATTGCATTAATGAAAGGAAATGATATCCTCCTGGGTGTGATTTACGAGATCACGACGGGTGAATGTTATTATGCACATAAACATAGCAAAGCCTATTGCAATGAAAAACCTATTCAGGTATCCAATATCAGGGATTTTAAGAATGGACTCTATATTACGGGATATCCATACCGTGATTTTTCTAAAATGGATAGTTTTTACAGAATTATGCACCACTTCCTGGAAAATTCGCATGGGTTGCGAAGGTTTGGGAGTGCAGCGGCAGACCTTGCTTATGTAGCCAGTGGTAAGTGTGAGGGTTTTTTTGAGTTTTTCCTTAGTCCATGGGATGTGGCAGCAGGTTGCCTGATTGTACAACAAGCAGGTGGTATTGTGACTGATTTTAAAGGAGGAAATGATTATATCTTTGGAAAGGAAATAATTGCCGGAACATTTGTGCAACCTGATATGTTAAAAATAATAAATAAATATTGGTATTCGTCAAAATGATTATATTTGCGCATCATAATTTGATACAAGGATGATATTTCAAGAGGTATTGGTATTTACTTTGTTTTTTGGGGCGATTGGATTTATAGGGACTATTTTCTGGAAATCTTTAAATACCGATTCAGGGAAAACTAAAGGCTGTGCGTCATGTTCTGTGAAGGATATGAAAAAGGTTCAGCAACAGTTTTTTAAAAATAGTAAAAGAAAGAAAGTTATTTAATTAGCCCATATATTACTACCCTCAGTACAGTTTTGACAGATATCGATACTTTTTCGGGATGATTGGATATTTTTCCTGAAAAGGGTGTGTTTCTTATTACTCCAGATCTCTGAAAACCGGCTCTCATTCAAATTCCCATATATGTATTTGGCGTCCTTATCAAAACAGCAAGGAACCATTTTTCCATCCCATGTAATTACGGATGAACTCCACATTCTCCAACATTTGTTTTCCAGCTTATTCTTGATCCTATACGCACCGTTTATTTTTTTATATCTGCTCAGTTTTTCATTATCAGGGATTATCATTGACCCTTTTTTTAAATCATATACCTGGGCAGTCTTTATTGATAGTTGGTCTACCTTTAACTCAATACTTAACTTCTTAATATCCTTTAGTTGATGTTGGTTTGTTTTCATTATCAGGAATTGCAGGATAATAAGGGGTTTATGCTTTCCTAACTTCTCCTTCCAATTAACCAGCTTTTGAATACCACTGACAACCTTTTTATAGTTTCCTCCAATTCGGTAGCTTCCATAGGCTTCCTGATCAATGCCATCCAAAGAGATAATGATCTTGTCCAATCCGGAAAGTATGGTTTTTTTTGCATTTTCATCATCAAGAAAATGTGCGTTTGTCGATGTTACAGTATAAATCCCATTTTTAGATGCATAGTTTACAAGATCAAAGAAGTTTCGATTTAGGAAAGGTTCACCTTGAAAATATAGTATCAAATAAGAGAGGAAGGATCTGCATTCATCGATGATACTTTTATAAAAATTAAATTCTATTGAGCCAATTGGTCTGGTGAATGATCTTAATCCGCTTGGACATTTTTGTCACCCATTCACCGCCTTTTGGCATTCACGATCGGTCTGACTCCCAGCAACGATAACAATCCCGTCTTCACGTCGACAAACACAGCCAGCGTGCCGGAAAACACGATTCCAGTTATCACGGTCACTGCCAGCGATGCCGATCTTCCGGCCGAGACGGTTCTTGGGGAGCATCCCGCGAACAGCCTTCT
>CBDUCT010000087.1:0-10822 GCA_965365715.1 uncultured Cyclobacteriaceae bacterium
AAATAGGTCGAAGAGGATTTGGGAAGATTAAACTCCTGCTGTAGCTCCTTAGCCACGCTCAGATCTTTTCGAGATTTCCGGATAACAAAAAACAGATATAAAACCAATATTCCAATAAATATCAGACCTTCATAAGAATTAATAAACCCTTCCCTTACAAGGATATATAGCAATAATGAACTTCCCATTGTCATGGGCCAATCTATCCATATAGTATTCCTCTTAACGTATATGGGGGATATAATCGCAGTCAAGCCCAATACCAATGCAAGATTACAGATATTTGAACCTATTACATTTCCCATGGCCAGGTCAGGGCTGCTTGTCAAAGCGGCTTTTATACTGATCAGCAATTCAGGTGCGGAGGTTCCAAAAGCGACGATCGTCAATCCAACAACAAGGGGTGACAAGTTCATTTTCAGTGCAAAACTTGATGATCCTTTGATCAAAAAGTCACCACCTAAAACAAGGACAATTAATCCGGCAAATAATATGAGGATATTAATGATCATAGCTCAAAAGCGATAGCAAAGCTAAGTCTTTTTTCCATAACAGAGGTCACCGGCATCGCCAAGCCCGGGAACGATAAAGGATTTATCATTTAAGTCTTCATCAACAGCCCCGATCCATACCTTCGAGGAAACTGATATATTCTTTGTAACGTATTCAAAACCTTGTTTTGAAGCAATCAGCGAGACTATATGTACCATTTTCGGAAGACCCTTTCTTAGAAGCCTGGATATCGCTTTTACTATTGATTTTCCTGTAGCCAACATGGGATCAACCAATATCACATCTTTCCCTTGTATATCGCCAACAGCCATATAGTCCATATCAATATCGAAATTTTGGTTCTCATCAAAGTCAGAACGAAATGCCCCGATAAAACCACTTTCGGATTTCTCGAAGAAGTTTAGAAAGCCCTGGTAGAAAGGTATGCCTGCTCGCATGATCGTGATTAAATAAGGAGATTGGCTGATTAGAGATGTTTTTGATTTTCCGAGGGGTGTATTGATCACAACCTCTTTATACTCCAGATCTTTGGATATTTCATATGCGAATATTTCACCCATTCTTTCCATATTTTTTCGAAACCGCATGCTATCCGTTTGAATATTAACATCCCGGAGTTCCGCCAAATAATTATTGGCCAGCGAATTGAATTCTGATAATAGGAATATCTCCACTTCTATAGATTTAGTCTGACAACAGGCTTTCCCCACCGAATATAACTGATTAATATTTAAAAATTAAACGCCCGAATAATTAAAAAGTCTATTCGTAATGGCAACTAAAAATAGATTTTGATATTTCTTAAAAGAGTATCTAAACTGTATATTTGCTTTCCCAGAAAAGAACCTTATCATGAAGATCCTGGATCTTGAATTCAAACCCTACATCGACAGGAGCGAAATACTCCATAATGTCAGAAAAATGGCTGAATCCATAAACTTGGATTATAAGGATAAAGATCCTTTATTTCTTTCAATATTGAATGGATCCTTCATTTTTACTGCTGACCTATTGCGGGAAATTAATGTTCCATCTCAGATATCCTTCATTAAACTATCCTCTTATTCACAGGTTACAAGCACCGGGAAAGTGAAAGAATTGATCGGATTGAATGATAATGTTTTTAACAGAAACTTGATAATTATTGAAGATATTATAGACAGTGGATTAACTTTGCAGCATGTACGGGCTGCACTAGAGGATTTAGGGGCAGCATCCGTAGAAATAGCGACACTTTTTTTAAAACCGGAATCTTTTCATAAAGGATTCGATATTAAGTATGTAGGATTCTCAATACCAAATAACTTTATTGTTGGATATGGAATGGATTATGAGGGGTATGGGAGAAATCTACCGGACGTTTATATAAATGAATAATTTTTTAGTAGCATGTATAATTTAGTATTGTTTGGTCCTCCAGGTGCAGGAAAGGGTACCCAAAGTGAAATGATTATTGAGAAGTTCAATCTAACACACATATCCACTGGTGATTTATTCAGAAAACACCTGGGTGAGGGTACAGAGCAGGGAAAACTCGCTCAGAAATATATGGATGAAGGGAATCTCGTGCCTGATGAAGTCGTAATTAAAATGGTAGAGTTAAAGATAACATCAGATAACAGTTCCAATGGATTTATTTTTGACGGATTTCCCAGAACAGTTAAACAAGCCAAAGCTTTGGATCAATTACTTGAAAAACAAGGGACAGAAATATCGGGCATGATATTGCTTGATGTTGATGAATTTGAACTGATAAACAGGATTATGCTGAGGGGAAAATCTTCCGGAAGATCAGATGATCAGGATATTAATAAAGTGAATAACAGGATTAAAGTCTATAAAAAAGAAACTCTTCCAGTAGCCACATATTATGAAGAACAGGGTAAATTAAACAAGATCATTGGCGTGGGCTCTGTGGATAATATTTTTTCGGATATTTCAGAGGTTATCGAAAGCTTACCACATTAGCAATATATGTCTGTAAACTTCATCGATTATGTAAAGATTTACACGAAATCAGGATCTGGCGGAGCCGGTTCAGCCCATTTCAGAAGAGAAAAATTTGTGCCCAAAGGTGGGCCTGATGGTGGAGATGGAGGTCGTGGAGGTCATGTCATAATCAAGGGCAATAAGCAGTTATGGACTTTATTACATCTTAAATACCGGAAACATGTTATTGCTGGAAATGGTGGCAATGGTTCCGGGAACCTGAAACAGGGGGCTGACGGCCGTGATGAAATTCTTGAAGTTCCTCTGGGTACAGTAGCCAGGTATGCAGACTCCAATGAAATCATTACTGAAATCATAGAAGATGGCCAGACATCAATTATAACCCCGGGGGGCAAGGGAGGATTAGGAAATGACCATTTTAAATCAGCAACCAATCAAAGCCCAAGGTATGCACAGCCCGGGGAACCTTCCGTTGAACAAACAGTAATTTTAGAACTTAAAGTTCTGGCAGATGTAGGATTGGTAGGATTTCCGAATGCGGGGAAATCAACTCTTCTTTCTGTACTTTCCGCAGCAAAACCAAAAATAGCTGATTACCCTTTTACAACCCTTGTTCCGAACCTTGGGGTAATACCCTACCGGGATTATAAATCCTTCATAATGGCGGATATACCAGGTATTATTGAAGGAGCAGCCGAAGGAAAAGGATTGGGAATAAGATTTCTCAGACATATTGAGCGTAATGCCGTATTGTTGTTTATGATACCTGCGGATACAAATGACATATCAAAGGAATACAAAATTCTTCTCAATGAGTTAAAGGAATATAATCCTGAACTACTGGATAAACACAGGATACTGGCCATTACAAAATGTGATCTTCTGGATGAAGAATTAAAAGCAGAAATAGGAGAAGAAATACCTGAAGAAATACAAACAATTTTAATCTCATCGGTAACAGAAGAAGGCCTTTCTTCACTAAAAGATGCGTTATGGCAAAAATTGAATGGTTGAGTTATGTCATAATGTCAGATATATATATTTGGCTTAATAGTTGATAAATACAGAATTACATGTTTACACGGGTAAACTATGTCAAAAAACAGCTTAAAAGAAATGAAGACTGAAAAAAAGACAGAGGAACATAAAGAGGTTTTAGAACAATCTGAATCAAATAAAAAGAGTAATAAAAAATCCTCAGCGAGAACCAGTTCAAGAAGCCGGGGAAAGGATAAAGAGCTAGCAAAAGTGAAAACTGAACTGTCAGAGATCAAGGATAAGTATCTGAGACTGTATTCTGAGTTTGATAATTTCCGCCGAAGAACAGCAAAAGAGAAACTGGATCTAGTCAGTACCGCTAATGAGGACCTTATGATTGAATTGTTACCGGTAATCGATGATTTCGAACGGGCTATAAAATCATTTGATTCTGATAATGGAGATGTAGAAAACATGAAGGAAGGGGTGATGTTGATATTCAATAAACTAAACAATGTCACCGAAAAGAAAGGATTAAAAGGAATGGAAACCAATCCGGGCGACGACTTTAATTCAGAATTGCACGATGCGATATCTCATATCCCGGCACCGGAAGAAAAGTTCAAAGGCAAGATCATCGATACGATTGAAAAGGGGTATTACCTAAACGATAAAGTAATCAGATTTGCAAAAGTCGTAACCGGAGCATAAACATATGGCAAAAAGAGACTATTACGAAACACTCGGAGTTGATAAAAATGCTTCGCAGGATGATATCAAAAAATCATACAGAAAGATCGCTATAAAATATCATCCTGATAAAAATCCGGGGGATAAAGATGCCGAGGAACATTTTAAAGAAGCCGCAGAAGCTTACGAAGTTTTAAGCAATCCCGACAAAAGGGCTCAATACGACCGTTTTGGTCACTCCGGTATGCGTGGTTGAGGAGGCAGCGGCGGTGGAATGTCAATGGAGGATATATTCTCTCAATTTGGTGATATCTTCGGAGGATCTGCTTTTGAAAGTTTCTTTGGAGGCGGTGGAGGTGCTAGAAGACAGGGTAGAAGAGGTACTAATCTTAGGATTAAACTGAAGCTGACACTTGATGAAATTGCCAACGGTACTGAAAAAAAGATCAAAGTTAAAAGACATGTACTGGCTGATGGTGTATCATTTAAAAACTGTCCTACATGTAATGGTACCGGCCAGGTAAGAAAAGTAGTAAATACGATGCTGGGACAAATGGTCTCTGCGAGTACCTGTCACAGTTGTCACGGAAGTGGTAAGACCATCGACAAAAAACCGGCTGGAGTGGATAATACTGGTTTAGCACAAAAAGAAGAAATTATATCAATCCGGATACCAGCAGGCGTTGCAGATGGAATGCAGTTATCCATGTCAGGTAAGGGAAATATGGGACCAGGAGGTGGCCATCCGGGTGATCTGCTCATCATTATAGAAGAAGTTGAGAATGACCTATTGAAAAGAGATGGAAATAACATAATCTATGACCTGCATATTAGCTTTGTGGACGCTGCACTTGGATCTTCTCATGAAGTTCCAACACTTGACGGGAAAGTAAAAATCAAGGTGGAGCCTGGAACACAGAGTGGAAAAATTTTAAGATTAAGGGGTAAGGGCATAAAAGATATTGACGGTTTTGGAAGAGGTGACCAGATGATCTATGTTAATGTTTGGACTCCCAAAAATCTCAGTAGCCAGGAAAAGAATATTCTGGAATCCCTGCGTGAATCGAAAAACTTCAAGCCGGCACCGGGAAAAAATGAAAAAGGTTTTTTTGAAAGAATGAAGGAATTTTTCTAATATAATTAAGATATTGATTCATTCAACATACATGGTTTTTTATTAATGAAACCTAAATGGGGTTTTTAACGTATGTGAGCGTATGTTGAGGGTGATTTTGTTGTTTCTAGTTAGTTTAATAACTTTTTCAAGTTTAGTAGGTCAAGTTAAGAAATTTTTTACCCTGGAAAATAACCTGGACTTCGATAAGGTTAATATCGTCTTAACTGCTACTTCCAACTCCTGCTGTATCAAGCCTACTGTGAATCCAAATCTTGTCAATATATTTGGCTATGATAATAACGCAAATCCTAATATCTATTCTGAAACTGAAATTCTTGATCGAATACAAAACCTGATCATTGACCTCAATAACAATGATAACGATGAGGAATCCAGCATAGCCAGTAGTTTTTTCGGCCCTTCAACTGAATCTGAAAATCACTGGGACCTTTACCTTTCAAATGAAAAGACAATGCGGCTCTCCTTAAACTATGCCGTTGGTGATGCAAAAGTTGATTTGTCTGATCTTCCTATTGAAAATCTGGACATCTCATCCGGGAGTGCGGAGGTCAATGTAGAGTACATGGAAAATAAGCCTAACCTCATTGAAATGGATAGTTTTCTTGTTAAGGTGGACCTTGGATCTTTGACCATCAATAAAATGAACCACTCAAGGGCCAGGACGGTAATTGCAGACGTTGGATTTGGGGCACTGCTCGTAGATTATTCCGACCCGCTCACAGAATCCAGTGATGTATATGCAAGTGTAGGCGCAGGAAACCTGATCATCGGCCTTCCTGATGATGATACTTTCCCTGTTATTATTAATATAGAAAACTCTCCGCTCTGTAATGTGAAATTGCCCAAAGGGTATAAAAAACATAAAAAACATGTTTATGTGAGCCAGGGATACCACGAAAATGCCGCTAATATCTTGTCTTTTAATCTCGATGTAGTCGTAGGGCAGATCAAATTTGTTGAATATAAGTAATCTCTTTGCTGTTTTTATTTATATTTATACTTTGCAAATTATTTTTATTAGTCATCTCCAATTTTTATTAAATTGAATATCCTTTACACGAATAACATTTCTAAAAGTTATGGGAATTTTTGGGCTTTGAAAGACATCAATATAGAAGTTCCCAAACAATCTATTTTTGGTTTGCTGGGGCCAAACGGAGCAGGTAAAACCACATTGATCAGAATTATTACCCAGATTATCTTCGCAGATACAGGTAAAGTTCATTTTGATGGAAGAGAAATAAATGAGGAAGACGTTCGAAAAATGGGCTACTTGCCTGAGGAAAGAGGCCTGTATAAGAAAATGAAGGTTGGAGAACATTTGATCTACCTTGCACGTCTCAAAGGACTGTCACACCATGATGCTTTGAAAAGGATCAGATACTGGTTAAACAAATTTCAGATACTGGACTGGACGAATAAAAGAATCGAAGACCTGTCAAAGGGAATGCAGCAGAAGATCCAGTTCATAGCTACCATAATTCATGATCCCAGCCTCATAATTCTGGATGAACCCTTTTCGGGATTTGATCCTATAAATGTAAATATAATTAAAGATGAGATCCTTGAGTTGAAGAATAAAGGGGCCACAATAATTTTCTCCACACATAGAATGGAATCTGTTGAGGAACTATGTGATCATATCGCCCTGATAAATAAATCAAATGTTATACTCAACGGATCAAAGCATGAAATAAAACAGAATCACAGGACCAATACCTATGTTGTAGATTACAGTGGGGAGTTTAGAAATACTAACGGGGAATTTCAGATCACTGATCAGTCAGAAACGGAAGAAGGATACATCAGATCCACCATCCAGATCACAAATGATCAGTCTCCAAATGACCTGCTTTCCCTGTTGTTAAATGAAGTTGAAATACATTCGTTTCAGGAGAAGATCCCCACTATGAATGATATCTTTATTAGTAAAGTAAACGAAGGAAATAATGCATAATATTTTTCTGATAATACAAAGGGAATATTTAACAAGGGTCAGGAAGAAATCTTTCCTGATCATGTCCATTGTGGGACCTTTACTTATCGCTGGTCTATGGGTAGTACCGATCTGGTTATCTACAAGGGAAACTGATCAGAAAACCATTGAGATTCTTGATGATTCAGGTTATTTCGAAGAAAAATTTACTGAAACCTCCTCTTTGAAATTCAAATATATCCAGGCTGACCTGGTAGCAGCCAAAACAGAAATACTGAGTAGCGAAAACTATGGCCTGCTTTATATTCCAAGGATTAACCTCGATGAGCCTGAAGGCATTACTTTTTTTTCCGGTAAGAATCCAAGTATTGAAGTTATTCAGGATTTGGAATGGGCCATGAAATCAGTTGTTGAGGACATCAAACTGGAAAGATCATCGATAGACCAGGCCACTTTGGACAGCCTGAGGGCTGATATAGATATTGATATGATCAATATGACGGATTCAGGGGAGAAGGCCGGAAGCGCTGGCGTGGCCACGATCATAGGTTATATTTCAGCATTGATGATATACTTTTTCATTTTCGTTTATGGTATTCAGATCCTGCGCGGCGTAATTGAGGAAAAGTCAAGCCGTATTGTTGAAGTAATCGTTTCTTCAGTAAAACCGTTTCACCTGATGATGGGAAAAATTCTTGGAGTAGGGGCAGTGGGCCTGACACAGTATATCATCTGGCTGGTGCTCAGCATTATGATAACAGCAGGCATCAGTTCATATTTTAATATTGACAGAACCGACAGTTTGCCGACACAAACGGAACAATCCGGGGTTATTGAAGAAGAACAGAGTAATGAATTTGTTGCCGAGATGTTGAACTCCCTGGAATCAATTGATTTTTCACTATTGGCAGTTGCTTTCCTCTTATATTTTCTGGGAGCATATCTATTATATGGTTCCTTATTTGCTGCAATAGGATCAGCGGTTGATAATGATTCCGATGCTCAGCAGTTTCAGCTTCCGGTGACCATACCTCTTATCTTTTCTCTCATAGTATTAACGGCCATATTGAGAGAGCCGGACGGAAGTCTTGCATTCTGGCTTTCAATGATACCATTGTTTTCGCCGGTCATCATGATGATGAGAATACCGTTCGGTGTACCGTATTGGGAAATTGGATTATCTTTGACCCTACTGATCGCCGGATTTATATTTACGACCTGGCTTGCCAGCAGAATCTACAGAATTGGTATTCTCATGCATGGTGCCAAAGTGAATTACAGGATTCTGGGTAAATGGTTGTTTATGAAAAATTAATATGGCAGAATATAAGCTTATACTGATAATAACTCCTTAAGTTATAATGAGTAATAATACAGTATTCAACACTAAAAGTGATTTGTATACCAACAAATCAAAGTACAAGTGGTTAATAATCATCACAGCTATATTGATCGTAACTGCCTCAATTTATTACACTGATATTCTTGTTTCTCAACTGAAGGAAAGGGAAGAAAGGCAAATTACCCTGTATGCCAAAACCCTGGAATATACTGCCAACCAGCAGGACAACCAGAATCTTGGATTTATATTTGAAGAAATAATAGTCCCTAACAATTCTGTACCAGTAATTTTAACCGACGATACGGGACAGCCTATTGAGTATAAAAACCTTGAATTCAATGAAAATCTTAATCCGAAAGAATTCGAGAAAAAGCTGGAGGAAGAGCTAAATATTATGAAAGATGAGCATGAACCCATAAAAATAAATTTCAGGGATGAAAATAATGAAGTGTTTGGCTATAATCTTGTTTACTATAAAAATTCAAAATTACTCTATCAACTGAGGTATTATCCCTATATACAATTATCGGTAATCTCGATCTTCGGAATTTTAACTTTCCTGGTCTTTAACTATTCAAAAACTGCAGAACAGAACAGGATCTGGGTAGGACTGGCGAAAGAAACAGCACACCAGCTGGGCACACCGATATCATCACTAATGGCCTGGAATGAATATTTTAAGTCAGAAAAGAAATTCCAGGATGATAATCTGATGATGGAATTCGAGAAGGATATAGAGCGCCTGGAAATGATCACTTCCAGATTTTCAAATATAGGATCCACACCAATTTTGAACTATGAAGATATTCATGCAGCGGTTCGTCATACCATTAATTATATACAGCACAGACTATCAACCAAGGTTACCTTTAATATTACCTCTCTCCCGAATGATATCCGTGCTAAAATTAACAAACCGCTCTTCGACTGGGTTATTGAAAATCTCTGCAAAAATGCTGTTGATGCAATGGGTGGCGTTGGCACTATTGATATTACTATCAAAAAAGCTCCGGATGGGAATGTAACGATTGATGTTAAAGACTCAGGAAAAGGAATTCCCAAATCAAAATTAAGAGAAGTTTTTAACCCTGGGTATACGACAAAATCAAGAGGATGGGGCCTTGGACTTACGCTTGTCAAGCGTATAATAGAGAATTACCACAAAGGAAAAATATTCATAAAACATACTGAGCCAGGATATGGTACGACATTCAGAATTATTCTTCTGGTATGATCTATTTTAGAGGGATTTAGTATATTTTTGCTCTTGAGAATTTTTTCAAAACAAGTACTTTTATATCAATAATAAGCAAAGAATTAATTAATAAATCACACCATGGCGAATACAGGTAAAATAGCACAAATAATTGGAGCAGTGGTCGATGTAAGCTTTGAAGAAGAGGGATCTACCCTGCCCAATATATACGACGCATTAGAAGTATCAAAAACCAATGGAGAAAAGATTGTTCTTGAATGTCAGCAGCACCTGGGTGAGGACAGAGTAAGGACTATCGCCATGGACAGTACTGAAGGCCTGGTGAGGGGAACAGAAGTAAGACACCTGGGAGGACCTATTACTATGCCAATAGGAGAAGATATAAGGGGAAGGTTATTTAATGTGGTAGGTGAATCAATAGATGGCTTAAAGGCTCCAAAGGCAACCGGCAAACTACCTATTCACCGGTCTGCTCCTAAATTTGAAGATCTTTCAACATCCTCAGAAGTTCTATATACCGGAATTAAAGTAATCGACCTCCTGGAACCATATCCAAAAGGAGGTAAGATCGGATTGTTTGGTGGTGCCGGGGTGGGCAAAACGGTAATTATCATGGAACTGATCAATAATATAGCTAAAGCTTATTCCGGACTTTCTGTATTCGCCGGTGTCGGTGAAAGAACCCGGGAAGGTAATGACCTGCTCAGGGAAATGATTGAATCCGGAGTTATAAAGTATGGTGATGATTTTCTTAAAAATATGGAAAGCGGCGACTGGGACCTATCAAAAGTGGATATGAAGGAAGTAGAAAAGTCACAGGCTACCCTTGTATTCGGACAGATGAATGAGCCTCCCGGTGCAAGAGCCCGGGTTGCACTGTCAGGACTCACTGTAGCTGAATATTTCAGAGATGGTGACGGTTCCGGCAAGGGAAGGGATATTCTGTTTTTTATGGATAATATTTTCCGTTTTACCCAGGCGGGTTCTGAAGTATCTGCTCTTCTTGGACGTATGCCTTCAGCTGTGGGTTATCAACCTAACCTAGCTGAAGAAATGGGT
>CBDUCT010000088.1:0-10720 GCA_965365715.1 uncultured Cyclobacteriaceae bacterium
CCGGGATCATAAAGAAGAGGGGATCCTGGAATCTCTCTCAACAATTACTATCGACACGCATCTGGACACGCTTATCGATATTATCCAGGACGTCGATAAATACCCGGACTGGACTGAAAATTGTGAAACGGCTTCAATTAACAAGGTTTTGAGCGATTCTTCCAGGATAGAGTACATGACCACCAAGGTGCCCTGGCCATTGGAAGACCGGGATGTGGCTATGGAATTTGTGGTCGTAAAGAATACCGATACTTATTTTCAGGCGAATCTGACATCTGTGCCAGAGGCCGTACCCTTGTCCGATGATTATCTTCGTATAGAGATATCCCAAGGTTCGTGGATCTTTAAAAAGATAGATGATAACCAGGTTGAGGTCATCCACCAGTTCATGAGTGATCCCGGTGGCAATATTCCCAAGTGGATCGTTAATATGTTTATAGTCAGCGGACCTTATAAGACACTGGAAAACCTGAAAGAAATTAGCACCGTAGGTGAAAACAAATAAATTTTCTTATGTTAGCAGATTAATTCATTATATTATGGTCAATACAATGATGAATCTCCTGAGTTATTTAGGGAGACTCATTAATTTTAAGTAGAAATTTGGAATCTTTAACCATATAAACAACTCAATACTTTATTTCTTTTTGAACCTTTTTAGAATCCTAAAATTTACTAAGATGAACATCAAGTACTATGTAAGATTTCTGGTGATTGCTGTCGTAATTGCCGCATTTTCACTCCCCGGAAAGGCCCAGAACAGGCTGAACAAGATCCTTGAACGAGGGGAGATCATAATCGGAATGTCAGGTAACCAGCCACCCTTTTCCATGAAGGCTAAAAGTGGTGAGCTTATTGGCTATGAGGTTGATATTGCCAAACTCCTGGCAGAATCCATGAATGTTAAATTAAAGATCGAGCAAATTCCATTTCCTGATCTTTTATCTGCCTTGAAAGAAGGAAAAGTTGATCTGGTGATGTCTGGTATGACCATGACGCCAAAACGAAATCTGGAAGCAGCGTTTGTCGGACCGTATATATTATCAGGGAAGTCGATATTAACGAAGTCTTCCATCCTGGCCAAGGCCAGTGATTCCGAAGAGATCAACCAGGCCAATCTGAAACTGGCTACCCTGAAGGGATCCACCAGTGAGGATTTTGTAAATAATTTCCTGACCAATACGGATTTAAGTCTGGTTAATAACTATGATGAAGCGGTAAAATTATTATCAAATGACCAGGTCGATGCGGTTGTAGCGGATTATCCCATCTGTATACTTACGATGGCCAGGTACCCGGATGCCGGATTTGCTACTTTAAATCAGCCCATTACCCTGGAGCCAATAGGTATGGCATTGCCACCCGATGATGTTTTGCTTCTAAACATGGTCCAGAATTACTTTAATGCTATGTTGCTAGCCGGTCTGCTGGAAGGACTGGAGAGTTACTGGTTTGAAGATGGGAGCTGGTTAATTCAGATAGAGTAATAATTAAACAGTCAGCATTGAAAACTAAATAATCTGGTAGTCCCTCAGAATGGGCTGGATCTTGCCATCTAAATAATCTATTTTACCTGAAGGGATTTTAATATTAGATTATTCAATGATATTTCAAAAGAACAATATCAAATTAAGGCCAATGAAGAATATTATATGTGTCTTTTTGATTCTTTTCGGGATCTTCCCAAAGGGAACTCAGGCCCAGGAAGAAAATAGAAAAAATAAGGATAAAGATCCCTACGAACTGATGTCAAAACACTATCAGGAGGATTTCAATCCATTCAATAAGGGAAACTGGTACCTTGGATTTGCTTTTTCCTTGAAAGATCAAACACTTCAGAACCAGGCCAGGTTGTTTGATAAAGTCCTTGAAGGCAATGATCTTAGTTATGATCTTACCTTCAAAGGAGGATATTTTATCAGTAATTATATCTTGGTGGGTGGCAATATAATCTATTCAAGGGATAAATTCACAGGTACCACGCTACAGGATGGTGATACCCTTCAAAGAAATAGAATAAAGAGTATCGGAACCCTCGCACCCACATTTAAAACATACTTTCCACTTACAAAAAACCAGAGATTAAGTTTTTTTAATGAGATTGGATTGGGTTTTGGATTTGGGAACTCAGTTACCCGAGACATCCAGAACCAGGATGAAATAAACAAGGTCTACACAGAAGAATTCGCGTTCAATGCGGGCATTAGTCCGGGTATAACCTTCTTCGCTATCGAGAACTTTTCATTTGAGATACAGCTGAATAATCTTATTGGCTATGAACTCCAGATTTCAAAGAAAAATATCAATGAAACTGAAGAATCCAAGGTAACCACCCACAATGTTAACTTTAATATTGATCTTTTGTCATTGAACTTAGGATTGGCCTATTATTTCGGCGCAAAAAAAGTTAGATAAAATGAAAAGGATATTTTATTTATTATTAATAAATGCCTTCTTAACCGGATGTATAGAGGAGGATTTCTTCGGGCTATCATCATTTGGTGAGATAAAATCTATGGAGGTGAGCAATCAGGCAAGTCAGGCAGTCATTGACACAGAAGGAAAGATTGTTACAATAGAGATACCGGGAGGTGTGGATTTAACAGAAATCACCATCAAAACATTGACACTTTCATCTTTCGCGACATCTGATAAAAAAGTGGGGGATGTCCTGAATTTAACTGATCCGGCCGAGATACATGTTACTGCTGAAGATGGTAAGCTTACTGTATGGTCCATAAAAGCTGAGGTGGCAGCGCTGAATCCACAATTGGCCAACAGTAATTTTAATGCCTGGCATAAAACATCTGACGGGTATTATGAACCTGGAGAAGATCCTGCCACAACAATCTGGGGAACAGGGAATCCGGGCACCAAGATCCTGGGATTATTCCCTACAACCCCGCTTGAAATAACGGATGATGATCTGGCCGCTCGAATGGAGACCTTATTCAATGGGAATATACCTGCCGGATTTGGAACGCCTATTTCCGCTGGTTCCATTTTTACGGGTAAGTTCAATCCTGATGACATAGATCTTTCCAATCCTCAGGCAGCGATCGATTTTGGGACACCTTTTGCCGGAAGACCAGTTAGTTTTAAGATTAATTATTCCTACCAGCCGGGTGCTGAAAACAAGGATAAACAAGGGAATCCTTTGCCTTATGGCGATGCCTGCGATATTTACATTCTGTTGGAAGTTCGGGATGTTTCCGGTATCAGGCGATTGGCCACGGCCTGGTTTCGTTCAGATGAACTAGTTGAGGAAGCAGTAACGGAGCAGGTAGTTTTTGCATATGGAGAACTTCCGCCGGATGCTCCTGATTATGCCAGACCTCCTGATGGGAATTATGTGCGTGCGGATTCTGCAAATTTTATATTGCCTACACATCTGACGTTTGTGGCATCATCAAGCTTTGATGGTAACAGTTTTGCCGGAGCTGTGGGAAGCGTACTGATCATTGATGACCTTGAGCTTATTTACGAAGAATAGATAGAATATGCTTTCTTTAGAAAAGACCTGACAATTGTAGATTGGTGTGGGTTTCAAACTATTTCACCTACCTTTTGAAGTTGGGATTGAACCAGGCCATATGGAGGGGCGTTTCCAGTTCATTAGATGTATTCAGTATCTTATTTTCCTGCCGGCCCTCATTAATAAAGCCAAGAGACTTGTAAAATTCAACAATGACCTGGTTTTCTTCGCGAACGTACAATTCCACACGCAAGATATGACTGAACTCCTTTCTTACGGTTTCTAGAAACGCTTTAAACAATTTCTTCCCTAAGCCCTGGTTCTGGTGATCAGGATGGATGACGATGGTCAGATCCGACAGCATGTGACGAAAGGCGAGGATATCAGGGGTATAGGCATGGATTTCCCCCACAATCTTTGCATCTTTTTCAGCTACAAGACTAAGCCCTTTTTTGAGGCTGTTCTCAATAAACATACTTATGTAATCGAAATCTATTTCACGGTCTGTACGAATGATCCCCCCGCTGATCCGGGCTACCTCACGGTAAAGGGTGATCAATCCAGGGTAATCCTGATCTGTGGTGTTACGAATATTTACATCCATATGCTAAGAAATAGTCAGAAGCGATTTTAATAAAATAGATTATAAATCTCAATACAACAAACAGTATATTATTGATTTTTAGATCCTGACTTTTATGGATTGGGAATATTTAAATACCTGGATATATATTCTATTCGTCCTTCAGAGAATCCACCGGATTGGCGATGGCTGCTTTGATGGACTGATAACTAACGGTAAACCAGGCTATAATCAGGGCAATTATCCCCCCGGCCAGGAATGGCCAGAATCCAATGTTGGTTTTATAGGCAAAGATCATCAACCACTTATTCATAGAATACCAGGAAATGGGCATAACGAGGACAAAAGATATAGTGACAAGTTTTGTAAATTCCTTATTCAGCATATTGACAAGGCTTCCGGTACTGGCTCCCATGGCTTTGCGTATCCCAATTTCTTTTGTTCGTTGTTCCGCGGTATAGGCAGCCAGTCCGAATAATCCCAAACAGGCAACAATGATCGCCAAAACGGTAAAAATCGAAAATATGGTTCCAAGGCGTGCCTCTCTTTGAAAGGTGCGATCAAATTTTTCATCCAGGAAATTGTAATCAAACTGTAACCATGGGACTTGAGATTTCCAGATCTTCTCCACTTCTGATAGAACGACCTCCCGGTTCCCGTGTTTGGTTCTAATGGTAAGAAATCCTGTATTATGATATAAGAGCAAGGAAAGAGGCTGGATCTCCGACTGTAGACCCTGGAAATTGAAATCGGATACGACACCCACAACCTCGTAAACATCTCGTCCACCATGATTGGGATTGATCATTTCTATTTTTTTACCAATGGCATCCTTAAAATCATTGCCAGAGTAACCAAATACATGTGCAGCTGCCTGATTGATGACAATACCGGAAGAATCTGAGGCAAAATCATTTGAAAAGAATCTTCCTTGTTTTATCTCAATGCCCAGGGTTTCCCTGAAGTCATAATCCACATTGGCTACGTATACACTGTGGTCTGATTCATTTTCACCCTCTGCCTTTTGCGCAATTGAACCGTACCCATCAGAAGGTAAGCGTGTTGCATAACTGGCGGATACAATAAATTCACTATTCAAATAGGCTTGTTTGAGCGCATCCTTGTATACTCCCACATCCCATGCATTATTAAGTATAATTATATTTTCTTTCTCAAACCCAAGGTGTTTATTCTGAATATAATTTAATTGTTTGTAAACTATAATTGTGCATATAACCAGGCCAATGGATATCATAAATTGAAAGACTACCAGCCCGTTCCTTAACAATGATCGCCTGGATCCGGATTGCATCTGTTCGTTGAGGACCTGAATTGGCGAAAATCTTGTTAAATATAAAGCAGGATGACTGCCGGCAACCAGGGTAATTACAATAGTTACTGCAACTATTATTCCGAGGATATATGGCTGTGAAAAAATATTAAAGGTCAGGCTTTTTCCGGAAATAGCGTTAAAGGGTCCCCTGAATGCCTCAGTCAATCCCAGACCAATAAGCATCGCGATAACAATAAAAATGAAGGATTCGAAAAAAAATTGCTTTACCAATGTTATTCGATCCGAGCCCAGCGTTTTCCGGATGCCTACTTCTTTTGCCCGCTTGGCAGACCTGGCGGTGGATAGGTTCATAAAGTTAATACAGGCAATAAGTATTATGAAGATTGAAATGATCGTGAAGATGTAGATGTATTGTATATCACCATTCGGACCTAATTCAGATATAAGGTTGGATTTTAAGTGAATATCTTCCAGGGGCTGTAATGTGAACTTGAAATTATCATCCACCTTGTCTTCTGTAAAATTTGTCTCCGGGAAGTGCATATACTGGACCACCTGAGGGACGACATATTGCATAATGAGACCTCTGAGTTTTTCATTCATTTGATTCGGATCTGTGCCTTTCTGAAGTTTAACATAGGTATAATATCCCATATTCAGCCAGATAGGGCTTAGCGCATCCGGGTTGGTAGACATGGATACCAGGATATCAAAATCGAAGTGGGAATTGTGCCCCACATTTTCTACAATACCCGTAACTTTATAAGTATCTTCACCTGAAATTATGAGCTGGCCAACAACTGAACCATTCTGCAGGGCTTCTTCACCAAAATAACGTATAGCACTATTTTCAGTCATAACTATGGAAAATGGGTCCCTCAGGACCTCTGAGCTATTACCCTTTTGCAGCTTAAAGCCAAACACATCGAAAAAAGTGGAATCGGCATAATAAAGGTTCAGTTCTTTGTATACCTCCTCATTATATTTAAAGATGATCACCCCCGAACTTATTCTTGTGACTGTTTCAATCTCGGGTATATGTTTTATCAATCCATCGGCCAATGGTGCGCTGGATACGGCGATGTGCATGACCTCCTCTTCCGACATCCTTGCCTTTGTTATTACACGGAAAATTCGCTCCGAATCTTTATGAAAACGGTCATAACTGAGTTCATCGGTGATATACAAAAGGATGAGCATACTTGCAGATATCCCGATGGCCAGCCCCATTATATTTATCAGAGAATAAAACCTGTCTTTAATCAGGTTTCTGAAAGCGATCTTAAAAATATTTCGCAACATGACTTTCCGGATTTTAATCATAATATGGCCGGTCCCTGATTTCATGGGGACCAGCTACAGTTTATAAAACTATTCGTCCCTCAGAGAATCCACCGGATTGGCGATGGCAGCTTTGATGGACTGATAACTAACAGTAAACCAGGCGATCAATAATGCGATCACTCCGGCTAAAACAAAAGGCCAGACTCCCATGGAGGTTCTGTATGCAAAAGCAGCGAACCATTGTTTCATCAAATACCATGCAAGTGGGGTGGCAATAACAAACGATATGATAACAAGTTTCGTAAATTCCTTTGTGAGCAGGCTTACCACATTCTTTGAACTCGCACCCATTGCTTTCCTTATACCGATCTCTTTTGTTCGTTGTTCTGCGGTATATGCTGCCAGTCCAAACAATCCCATGCAGGCAATCAGGATGGCTAATACTGAGAATATTGTAAAAATACTACTCATCCTGGATTCCTTTACAAACATCTGCTCATAATCCTCATCCAGGAAAGAGTATTCAAATGGTAAATTAGGGATATTTTCTTTCCAGAGTTGTTCAAATTTGGCCAGTGTTTCCCTGTGATTGCCCGGATGGACCCTTACGGCGAGGTTATCTCCAAAACTGCCAAGACGTATAGACAGGCCTTCAATGGGGTTATGGAGGCTCTTAAAGTGGTAGTTTTCAACCACACCAATAATTTCAACAGCAATTCTTTCACCTGTAAAATTGAGTGTTTCGAGCTTTTTGCCGATCGCATCCTGGTAGTTATTACCACTTAATCCCAGGGTAAACGCTGCTTCTTCATTGATAATTACAGCATTTGAATCTGAAGGGAAATCTCTTGAAAAATAGCGGCCCTGCTTCATTTTGAAATCCATAATTTCATCATATTCGAAATCGGAGAATCCATAAAACAAGATGTGGTCAGTGGCATCATCATCCTGCGTTTTATATGCGGTGGACCAGTAACCCTGAGAGGGTACATGAGTAGTGAAACTGGTTTTGACCACTTCACTCTGACTCTCCAGCAATTGTTTAAAAGATTGCGCCATTTCCCCGATGCGGGAAGCGTTCTTCAGCACAATTACATTTTCCTTATCGAATCCCAGACTTTTTGTCTGAATGTAACTCATCTGTTTGAAAACCAATAAAGTGCTCACGATCAATCCGATGGAGATGATAAACTGTAATACAACAAGGAAGCTTCGAAAAATTGAATTTTTCTTTCCTCCTGAGAGGGATCCTTTTAAAACATCAACAGGTTTAAATCTTGTTAGGTAGAAAGCAGGATAGCTGCCAGCCAGCAATCCAATGAAAAAGGTGAATCCTATAATCATTAATAAGATCCAGGGATTCTGGAATATATTAAAGGATAAGCTCTTTCCAGCCAACATATTGAACGGTGATCTGAAAGCTTCTGTCAATCCAAGTGCAATAAGCATGGCGATGAATACAAAAATAAAGGATTCCAGCATGAACTGGCTGGTAATTCTATTCGCTGCAGAACCAAGTGTTTTCCGGATCCCTACCTCTTTTGCCCGCTTTGCTGATCTTGCTGTAGCCAGATTCATAAAATTGATGCAAGCGATAACAATGATGAAAATAGCAATGGCTGAAAAGATATAAACATACTGGATATTGCTGTTTGTGCTGAATTCAGCATATAAATTGGATGTAAGGTAGATGTCGGTAAACGGCTGCAGGTAAAACTTGAAATTCTGATCTACTTTTTCCGGGGTTAGTTCGGTTTCGGGGAAACTCATGTATTGCACGACCTGAGGGACCACATACTGGATGATCATGTCCCTGAATTTATCTTCAAGATTAGCTGGATCGGTTCCCGGAATTAACTTTAAATAGGTAAAATAATTCATACTGATCCAGATAGGATTAAGGGCATCCTGGTTTGTAGACATGGATACCAGCATATCGAAATCAATATGAGAATTCCCTTTAAAATCTTCCAGGATACCCGTGATAGCAAACGCCCCACGGTCTGTTTTAAGGATCTCGCCTACCACGTTTCCTTCTGCCACGGCCTCTTCACCAAAATATTTTTCAGCTATGGTCCTTGTGATTACCAATGAGTTTGGTTCAACCAGTATGCTCTTAGGATTGCCTTCAAGGACCTCATAACTGAAGACGTCAAAAAAGGTGGAATCCGCAAACATTACCTTATTTTCCTTATAATATTTATCCCCATGTGTTATGTTCAATGACATTGGCTGGAACCGTGTTATGGATTCGACCTCTGGGATCTGGCTTTTAAACCCTGAAGCCATTGGGGCTGAGGAAGCAGCAATATTGGTCAATTGACCATCTCCGAAATTGGCTGCAGTTGCTACCCTGTATATTCGCTCCTTATCTTTAAACGATTGTTCATAACTTAGTTCATCCACTACATATAGTACGATAAGAAAGGAGGCCGCAATCCCGATTGCCAAACCGATAATATTGAGAAAGGAATAAAATTTATCTTTAAACAGATTTCTTAAGGCGACTTTGAATATATTTTTTAACATAATTGTTTCAATTTATCTTATATATGAAATTCTTCGTTTATTTTTTCAGTTACAACCTTTCCATCAAAAAGATTGATGATCCTGTTAGCAAATGATGCATCATGAGGAGAGTGTGTCACCATGAGAATTGTCGTTCCCGCCTGGTTCAACTCCTTTAACAGATTCATAACTTCCTCACCGTTTGCGGAATCCAGGTTGCCGGTCGGCTCATCAGCTAGAATAAGGTCCGGGTTACTGACCACAGCCCTAGCGATCGCTACCCTTTGCTGCTGGCCCCCTGACAGTTGCTGTGGATAGTGGTTGCTTCGGTGTCTTATATTCATTCTTTCCATAACCTCATTGACCATCTTCTTACGATCTGCCGGCTTCACCTTGAGATATAATAAAGGAAGTTCGATGTTTTCAAATACCGTCAGCTCATCAATAAGATTAAAGCTTTGAAAAACAAAACCAATGGAGCCCTTTCTGATGCCGGCACGCTGTCGTTCGTTCGACTTTGAGACATTTCTTTCTCCAAATTCATATTCTCCATCTGATAATCCGTCTAATAATCCCAGAATGTTTAATAATGTTGACTTGCCACACCCGGAGGGACCCATTATGGCCACAAACTCACCTTTTTCTACTTTTAAGCTGATATCATTTAAAGCCGTGGTCTCCACTTCATCAGTCTGAAAGATTTTCTTAAGTTTTTTAGTTTCTATCATGATTATAATTTTTATTCAATTAATTTATTTTATCAAGATAAGCCAAATGCCGTGCCATAGTTTATAAATAACTGTATATCAAATACTTGTAAATAATTTGCTAAAATTCAGAGTTATGTATTTGTATTATAATTATACAATCAGTTGTTTAATAATTAAACACTTTTTATATTGAAATAATTTAGATGGAGGAACAATGGAGTTGATTAACGGTACCATATTGATCGTTGATGATGACAAGGATGTACTGGATACAGCCATAATGTTTCTTAAGCAGAAGTTTAAGAAGGTAAGTGGTTTGGAGGATCCTGAGAGAATTGTTAATATGATCAGTACATCTGAATTTGATGTCATATTACTGGACATGAACTTCAGGAAAGGGGATATGGAAGGTAAGGAGGGAATATACTGGTTGAAAAAGATACGGGAAGCAGATCAGGAGGTTACGGTGATCATGATCACAGCATACGGAGATATAAAGCTTGCCGTGGAGACTATGAAGGAGGGCGCCTCGGACTTCTTGCTTAAACCCTGGAAGAATGAGAAATTATTTGCCACCATCCTTGCTGCACTTGAATTAAAGCAATCAAAAATTGCCCTTAAAAAATTGAAAGGGGCCCAGGAACGTATCTCGGAAGATATCGACAAACCATTTGCGGAGATTATCGGTGATTCCCCGGCTATGAACCGGGTTTTTGAACTGATAACCAAGGTAGCAGATACGGATGCCAATGTTTTAATACTTGGCGAAAACGGAACAGGGAAGGAACTGGTTGCCAGGGCACTTCATAGAATGTCTTCCAGAAGGTCTGAAGTTGGTATCCGTGTTGACCTGGGATCTTTGACAG
>CBDUCT010000089.1:0-10709 GCA_965365715.1 uncultured Cyclobacteriaceae bacterium
ATAAAAATGACCAGGAACATTAACGAAATTAATGAGTGTAAACGTTTCATTTTTTTAATAAATTTTGGTTATAAAACATATCACACAATTACTGTTCCAAAAATGAAATCATTTAAACTGTATAAATTTGAACTGAGGAAAAGGAAGTTTATTTATAATTGATATTCAATCAGTTACGAAATTTCACAAGACAAAAAATAATTGCAAATATTCTTTATTTAATTTCACTATATAGTGAAAACCAGTAAATCAAGGGATACAAAAACCTGTTAAGAAGCCTTAGGAAGAATAATAAGATCACGGAAAACAAATCACTACTGTAGAGATCCTGAATTTATTTAAGGAGGTCATTGGTTAGAGAATTTTTAAGTATTTTTATAAAAAGTTTAAAGCAGAGTTAAAAATTGATTGCTTCAGGAATTCCGATCAACATATAACATAATCCTTACTATATTTCAAAATAAGATCAGGCAGCAATGACTGCAATATTTTTTCGAAATATTTTAGATGGTAAGAACACCTGGTTAAAAAGTTTGAATAAATGATTCGATTCCGGGCTCTAATCTAAAAACAAATTAAGATAGTGAATATCTTTGCGGTTCGGTTGGTTCCGCTAAATTAGAAATTGAAATCGAGTAGATAATAAATTATAGATCATATGAGACGAGTCCCGGTGTGGTGGCGCGTTTCATGTACATTAAAAAAATACACACATGAAAGAAGTTGCTTTAGGAATAGATATAGGAGGAACCTTTACAAAGTTTGGATTTATTGAACGAAGCGGGGAAGCTATTTATGATAGTTCGGTAACTACAACCGGACATAAGGATATCGCATCCTATCAGAAAGCCCTTGCCGAAGAAATTAAGAATTCCTTTTCCAGATTCCAGGATGATTATAAATTAGTTGGTGTAGGTATAGGTGCCCCCAACGGTAATTATTATAAAGGAACAATAGAGTTTGCTCCTAACCTGGACTGGAAAGACGTGGTCCCTTTTGTAGATATGTTTAAGGCACACTTTGACCTGCCCATGGCCCTGACCAATGATGCCAATGCAGCAGCAATCGGGGAGATGATCTATGGTTCTGCAGTTGGTATGAAGAACTTCGTTATAATTACCCTCGGCACAGGATTGGGTAGCGGGATTGTTGTCAATGGAGAAGTCGTGTACGGGCATGATGGTTTTGCCGGCGAGGTAGGTCATGTACAGGTTTATGAGAATGGACGTATGTGTGGATGTGGTCACAGAGGTTGTTTTGAAACCTATGCATCAGCCAGTGGATTAAGAAGAACTGTATTTGAATTGTTATGCAGTGAAACCACAAGCACTAAACTCAGAAATGTCAGCTTCAATGATATGACAGCAAAAATGATTGCCGACGCTGCGAAAGAGGGAGATCAAATCGCCATCGAGGCTTTTAATATCACTGCAAAAATACTGGGCATGAAACTCGCAGATACAGTGGCGCATACAAGTCCGGAGGCAATATTCCTGTTTGGAGGACTTACAAATGCCGGTGATATGTTGTTTATTCCAACCCGCGAAAGTTTTGAAGAGAATTTACTAAAAGTATATAAAAATAAAATTAAAATTGTTCCCTCAGGTTTACAGGAAACGAACGCTGCTGTTCTTGGCGCTAGTGCTCTGGCCTGGAAAGAACTGGAAAAATAAATCTTTTAAGAAGCAGGGATATCTATAAAGTTAGATTCCTTTAAATTGCTTATCAATTAGAACATTTTAAATAATCACAATATGAATAACCGAAGATTTTTGCCTCTTATCATTATTAGTTTCGTTGTTTTATTTGTTGTAATTCTTCTGTCCTCAAGTTTGTTCCTGACGATCAGACCAGGGGAAAGAGGAGTTATATTCGACCGGTTCACCGGTCTGAAAAAGGATAATATCTACAATCCAGGTTTCCATGTAAAGGCTCCCTGGAATGATATGATCATCTATGATGTTACAGAATCCCAGATTGAAGAGACCATGGATGTCCTTGATAAAAGTGGATTATCTATTAAAGTAGATGTTTCCGTCCGTTTTCACCCTTTTTATGAAAGGGTAGGTTACCTGCATGAAATATTCAGAGGAGATTACATAAACCGTCTTGTCATTCCTGAGGCCAGATCCACCGTAAGAAAGGTAATGGGCCGATATACTGCCGAGGAGATCTATTCAACAAAAAGAAGCGAAGTTGAGGAATCTATCATCGTGGAAACGGAAGACATCCTCAAAGAAAACTTTATCGTTATGCGCGCTCTTCTGATCCGGTCCATTAATCTGCCGGACCAGATCAAAATGGCTATCGAGAATAAGCTGAAGCAGGAACAGGAAGCATTGGCCTATCAATACAGGCTGGATCGCGAAAAAAGTGAAGCGGAAAGAATGCGTATCCAGGCAGAAGGTGAAGCAAGGGCAAACCAGATCATAAACAGCAGTCTAACAAACAGTCTGTTGAAAATGAGAGGGATTGAAGCAACCATGAAACTTGCCGAATCCCAGAATTCCAAAGTAGTTGTAATTGGAAGTGGAAGTGATGGTCTGCCGCTGATACTTGGCAATAACTAAAAACATAAAAATCCCGCCAAATTAGCGCTCAGCAACAAGGCGGGATTTTTTTCCATTTCAATATTTACTAATTCTGATGAGCCAGCTCCTTCTGATGTACCAGTTCTTCCAGCATATCAGTTGTTAATGACTTCGGTCTTTCTATAGGGTATCCCAGGGCCCTGTCCCAGATAATATTAGCCAGAACACCGATTGATCGGCCGATACCAAACAGAACAGTATAGAAATCATACTCTGTAACCCCATAATGCCACTGGATTACACCTGACTGTGCATCCACATTAGGCCATGGATTCTTAGCCTTACCCTGTTCAATCAAAATGTCAGGTGTAACCTCATAGATCAGACTGACATATTTGAAAATTAGATCATCGGGTAAATGCTTGAGGCAGAATTCCCTCTGAGCAGTATATCTGGGATCGGTTTTTCTTAATACAGCATGACCGTATCCTGGAATTACCTGACCAGACTTTAATGTATCCCAAACGAATTGCTTCATTTCATCTTTTGTTGGGACCTTTCCACCCATTTTCTTCATTACATCCTGAATCCACCTTAATACCATCTCGTTAGCAAGTCCGTGCAATGGACCAGCCAATCCATTGATCATGGATGAAATGGAATAATAAACATCAGAAAGCGCACTTGCCACCAGGTGACCGGTATGAGCACTAACGTTTCCACTTTCATGATCACTATGCAGAATGAAATACAATCTAGCCAGATCATCATAGGGCTTTCCTATCCCCATCATCCGGGCAAAGTTCCCTCCCCAATCTAATTTGGGATCGCCAGGTATTATGTCTCCATTCTTATACTTCTTCCTGTAGATATATGCTCCAATGCGTGGTAACTTAGCAAGAAGGTTCAGAGAATCTTCATAGGTTGGATCCCAAAGATCCATTTTGCCGATTTCCATTTTCTTGTATTTCGGTGTAAAGATAGATTCCTTTTCCATCGAAACAACCGCTGCCGAGAACATCACCATTGGATGGCACTCAGCCAAATCATCCAGTACTTTGTATACATAATCAGGCACATTCCTTCTTGAAACCATTTCATGCATTACTTCTTTGACTTCCTTCTTGGTGGGAATATCACCAGTAAGCAATAAATAAATAAATCCTTCGACATAAGGTATTTCAGCTCCCGGAGGTTTTGGCAATTTTTCGAGAACTTCGGGAATGGTATATCCCCTGAACCTGATTCCCTCAAATGGGTCCAGGTAGGAAATATCGGTAACAAGGCATTTTACGCCACGCATTCCTCCCAGTGCCTGTCCAATTGTGACTTTCCCAATCTCAAGATCAGCATGCTCCTTGACCAACTTGATAGTTCTGGGACGCCAGGCATCGATTTTTTTTGCGAGTGTTGTTTTTAATATCGACATATTAGAAAAGATTAAAAATTAATAAAGGCTATTGTGATCGTTGATTAAATAAATTGAGTTAAATAGATTGTAATTGTTCAGAATTTCTCAATTTACTTATTGCTATTGAGTAAATCCCTGTTGAAAAACTACCTATCTATCAGCAGACGGATTTGATAAATCCATTAAAAGTTTTTGCATTGTACAATAAGAACATATCATAAAACAAGATAAGTTCCCCTTAATCCATCATTTAATAAAAAAAATGCAAATGACAATTCCGGTAGTTTAATTTAAGCATTTATTCAAAAAATTGATAATATTTAACCGGTTTTTTACAATATTTTTATAAACAGATTACAACTCGCATTTTTTATGGCTTCAAATTCAATCCCCAGTTCGAATTTTGCCTGTTTCCATAATTCCCTAACGATATATTGTTCTCAAAGGGAACAATATGCTACTATCAATCTGAAAATTAAACGCAAGGCTATTCAAATGTTCCGAAACATTGGGCTTATTCATTAGTTATCCAGATAGATGAAGAATTATCTTGTAATTAACTAAAATTTATTATTTTTGATAACATACAGAGGAAAAATGTAATTCCATCTATATCAAAATTTTTTTAGCAATTATAACATAACTATAAAATGTCAGACTACGCAGAATTAAACCTTGATGGCAATAGCTATCAATTACCCATTATCGAAGGGACAGAACATGAAAAAGGATTAGATATCTCCAAATTAAGAGCTACTACTGGTCATATAACCGTTGACACAGGTTTCAAGAATACCGGGTCTACCCAGAGCTCGATCACTTTTCTTGATGGTGAAAAGGGAATTTTGAGATACAGGGGATATCCTATAGAACAAATAGCTGAAAAATCATCCTTCCTGGAAGTAGCCTACCTGCTTATCTATGGTCAACTGCCATCTCAGGCTGAATTGGATCAATTTATGACATCAATTAAAGAAGAGTGGCTGGTTCATGAAGATATAAAAACAATTCTGACAGGATTCCCGGCAGATTCACATCCAATGGGAGTATTATCATCACTTGTTACGGCACAGACTGCTTTTTTTCCGGAATCTCTTGATCCTTACAGGTCAGCGGAAAAAGTGAATAGAACCATTATCAGGCTGATTGCCAAGATGCCGACAATGGTAGCCTGGGCTTACACCCGTTCGAAAGGACGTATGAGCAACTATCCGAATAACGAACTGGGATATGTTGAAAATTTCCTTAAGATGATGTTTTCCACACGGGCACAGGAATACGAAGTTGATCCTATCATTAAAGACGCCATGGATAAAATATTCATTCTGCATGCAGACCATGAGCAAAACTGTTCCACATCAACCGTGCGAATTGTAGGATCCTCTCATGCCTCCCTATATGCCTCCATAGCAGCAGGAGTAAATGCACTTTGGGGGCCATTACATGGTGGGGCAAATCAGAAGGTGATAGAAATGCTCAGTCATATTGAAGAGAATGGTGGGGATGTAGGGAAGTTTATTGACAAAGCCAAAGATTCCGATGACCCCTTCCGGCTAATGGGCTTCGGTCACAGGGTATATAAGAACTTTGATCCACGGGCAACGATATTGAAGAAATCGGCCGACCAGGTATTCGAAAAACTCCATATTGATGATCCTATGTTAGACATCGCCAAGCATCTTGAAGATGTAGCTCTGAAGGACGAATATTTTGTAAAAAGGAAATTATACCCGAATGTGGATTTCTATTCCGGAATTATAATGAAGGCAATTGGTATTCCGATAGAAATGTTCCCGGTCATGTTCTCAATCGGTCGTTTACCGGGATGGATCGCTCAATGGAAAGAAATGAGAGAGCATCAGGAACCAATCGGAAGACCAAGACAGATTTATGTTGGGGCAACAGAAAGAGATTACGTCCCTCTGGATAAAAGATAATCTTTAACATTTTTTAGCAATAATCTGATAATAGTTACATAGCAGGATTACCAGGTTCTGGAATATTATGCTATTTGAAATCAGTCATCCTGCTCTTTCAAATAATATTCTGGCTTTCCTAATGGAAGCCGGATAGAATTTTATTTTTCAGATAGACAGCTTTAAGGATCAATTATTATTTTATGGCAAGGATTATCAGGGTTTTTCTGCCGGTTTTAATAGAAATTAGTTACTTTTCAATATTAAAATTTCGGATAATATGACATTACAGGAAGAATTCGAAAAGGCGGTAAACCGTACTAAAGAACTTACCCAACGTCCGTCAAATGATGTCCTTTTAAAGCTATATGCTTTGTACAAACAATCAACTACAGGCGATGTTCAAGGTGATTTGCCCAATGCAATGGATTTTAAAGCTACGGCAAAATACCGGGCCTGGGAATCATTAAAAGGTAAGCCCGCGAATACCTGCCAGAAGGAATACATTGACCTTGTTAATTCATTAGAATAATAATAAGGTGGATTATTTTTATCAGCCGGATATACTATCGGATGCTTTTCACCTTAACGAGGAGGAATCCAGGCATTGCGCAAAGGTACTGAGGAAAAAGGTCGAAGATCAAATAATAGTCCTCGATGGGAAGGGCGGAGTTTACACCTGTAGAATTAAAAAAGTTCATCATAAACAGGTTGAATTCGAGATTATCGGTAAAAGAACTATCGAGAAATCCGGCTATTCAGTTCACCTGGTCATTGCTCCAACCAAAAACGCGGATAGATTAGAATGGTTAATCGAAAAGTCCATAGAAATCGGAGTACATCAGATCTCTTTTATTGAATGCCATAACTCTGAAAGACACCGGTTAAATATGGCCAGAATCAGGAAAAAGGTGATCAGCGCCATGAAACAATGTCAGAATCCTTTTCTGCCGGTAGTAAACGATCTTATTCAGCTTAAGGATTACTTGGATACTGCAGATGAAAACTCAGAGAAGTACATTTGTCATGCCTCCAGTGGTAAGGGAAATTATCTTTTAAATGCTGCAAAAAGAGATGCTTCCTACCAGGTACTTATCGGGCCGGAGGGTGATTTCACAAAGGAGGAATTGAGCCAGACCACGAAAAAAGGTTTTATTCCAGTATCACTCGGTGATTCCCGTCTGAGGACGGAAACCGCCGGGCTTGTAGCGTGTGTTATACTTAATGCTCTGAATTTAAAGACCTGAAAGATCCCAGGAATGCCCTTTCACATATTGTATATTCCCATTTTTAACCACCAGGGGTGATTCGATGTTATTCCCGTATAAAGCCCCGGTTCCCAAGCCTTGCTCCATTTCTATTCCTAATCCAAATGTGTATTGACAAATTGCATTAAGACCAATATTTGATTCCAATGCAGAAGTTATCCACCATCCGACTTTGTTTGATCTTGCTATTTGGATCCAATCATCTAAAGCATTGAATCCTCCAAGAAGTGAAGGTTTCAATATGATATAATGTGGTTTAATCAATTCTATCAGTTCCTTTTTTTGACCGTAGGTATAATCCCCAATTAATTCCTCATCCAGTCCAATGGGAATAGGAGAGCTTTCACATAGTTTTCGCATTGATTCCCATTGTCCGGCTTTTATGGGTTGTTCAATAGAGTGAATTTTCAGTCCCTCTAAAAGGTTCAGCTTCTCCATTACGTTTTTCATATTAAACGCTCCATTGGCATCAACCCTCAAGGTAATGTCCTGGTCTGTAAATTTGCTTCTTACATATTTAAGGACATCCAGTTCAGCATCAAAATCAATAGCTCCAATCTTAACTTTTATGCATCTAAAGCCGGATTCGATCTTTTCCTTAACTTGTTCCAGCATAAATCTCTTCTCCCCCATCCAGATTAACCCGTTGATGGGAATAGTCGCTCCATTTATGAAACCGTTGTGGAAAACTATCCTGTCGCCTCCATTCACTTGATCCAGGAAGGCTGTTTCAATACCCATACGGATGGAAGGCCAGCCCTCAGCCAGTTGTTCCTCGAGAAATTTTAACAGAGAATCGTAATCACTAATGTTTTGCTGCTGATAGCTATTACAAACTCTTGTTAATTTATCTTCAAATTCCGGTCTGTCATCTATGCTGAGACCGGGCAATAAACTGCACTCACCAATACCTGTTACCCCGGAATTATCTTTAATAAACACAAAATAGGATACCTTGCTTTTAAGAATGCCGCGCGAAGTGCCTGCATCGAACTTGAACTTAAGATTATATTTTGTCCAGTGTACTTTCAACTTATATCAAGCTATCTGATAAAGATCGTATGTTTAGATAAATCCTTTCTATATTTGCAAATTAGATGAACTAAAAGTACTAAATTTTATCTTATGTCAGAAACAGAAATGACCTTTGATGTATTGATTGAAATTCCTAAGGGAAGCAGAAATAAATATGAATATGACAAGGTTAAAAAAGTGGTAAGGTATGACAGGATGATCTTTTCGTCAATGCACTATCCCAGCGATTATGGTTTTGTACCGGAAACACTTGCACTGGATGGTGATCCGCTTGATGCACTTGTCCTGGTATCTGACCCTACCTTCCCGGGATGCCTGATTGAAGTTAAACCACTGGGTCTGTTCAGAATGTATGATGAAAAGGGTCCTGATGATAAATTGCTATGTGTACCCGTGAGTGATCCTATATGGAATAAATTAACGAGTATAGAGGAGGTTAATCCTCATATTATCAAGGAAATCGAACATTTTTTTAGTGTGTATAAAGATCTTGAAGAGAAAAAAGTAGGCATCGAAGGATGGGAAGATAAAGAGTCGGCCATTACAAGCATTTTAGAATCCCGGAAACGATATTGGGATGACTATAATGCACTTGGAACGTCAAAAGTATAATCCAAAATTAGTTTCTCCTTTTAAAATTTTCTGATGCCTGCACTGGAACTGGATGAATTCAAATATGACCTGCCGGAATCCAGGATCGCTAAATTTCCACTGGATAAAAGAGATGAGTCCAAATTACTGCATTATAATAAAGGTGAATTATCCCACTACCAGTTCAGGGACATTACCAGACTATTGCCGGGAAAAAGCCTTCTTGTGTTTAATGAAACAAAGGTCATTCCGGCAAGGTTATCCTTTTTCAAAGAAACAGGTGCTGTGATAGAGGTCATGCTCATCAATCCATTAAAACCATCAAGGGATGTTAGTATCTCAATGAGCTCTACTGAAAGCGTAACCTGGCAATGCATGGTAAAAAACCTGAAAAAATGGAAACCAACTCAAACTCTGGTCAGGGATTTAACGATCCGTGATGAAATAATTAAACTTGAGGCCAGACTGATCGACAGGAAAAATAATCATGTGGAGATCAGTTGGAAAGATCCGGGTCTTACTTTTGCTGATATTCTTGAATACTACGGAAAAGTTCCACTGCCCCCCTACCTCAAGCGAGAACCCGTCGCCATTGACAAACCACGCTACCAGACTGTTTATTCAAGGAACAAGGGGGCCGTTGCCGCTCCGACCGCAGGATTGCATTTTACTGATAAGATCATAAGGGAAATTAAGGAGACCGACCATGATACCGACTATCTAACACTGCATGTTGGTGCCGGAACTTTTCAACCCATAAAGGAAAAAGATATCAGAAAGCATAACATGCACAGGGAAACCATATTAGTCAGCATATCGAATCTGGAAAAAATCAAGAAAAACCTGGGGAACATCGTTGCAGTGGGTACCACCTCTATGCGTACCCTGGAAAGTATATACTGGTATGGGGTAAAATTACTTTCCGGAGAGGATAAATCATTTTTTATTGAAAAATTGTATCCGTATGACATGCCGGACAACAAACTACCCTCTGTAAATGAATCACTGAATGCTATAATAGATCACATGACCAAAATGAATATTGAACAAATCCAGGGGGAGACTCAGATATTTATTTTACCGGGATATAAATTCAGGATATGCCAGGGATTGATCACAAATTTTCATATGCCCGGTTCTACGCTAATGCTCCTGATTGCTGCATTTGTGGGAGATGACTGGAAAAGAATTTACGATGAAGCTTTAAGCAACGATTACCGTTTCCTGAGCTACGGGGATTCTTCATTTCTTATACCAGAAAACCAATAACGGAAAATCCCGCCTGGGAAGGCGGGATTACTGCAACCGATACACATTTTTATTCTACACCATTAGACGGCCGTCAGTATTTTATATATCTTTATATTTCATTTTTAGTATAATTTCATATATTCAGAAACAAATAAAAGGCCAAAACAGAAAACCGCTGATTTTAATGGTTTTATGCGCTTTTGGATTCTTGACTAATATTATTTTTAGAAAATATTCCCAAATTGGGACAAAATTAAAATTATGGCAAAATTAGTACGATCAAGCAGGAAAGTTATAGCCGGGGTTTGTGGAGGAATAGCGGATTACCTCGGCTGGGATCCCGTATGGGTTAGAATATTATTCGTGGTTTTATCTATTGCCACAGCCATTTTAACCGGCGTAATCGTCTATGCGGTACTGTGGATAGCCATGCCGGAAGCAGAATAAATCAGAGTTGCTCAAGACAGTCTACAAGAAATTCCATTTGCTCCTTCGAATGTACAGGGTAATTAGCAATGCGTATATTGGAGCTGGCCCCCGGGCCTGATAATACATCAAAATCAATCCTGCTTTCGGACATAAATTCAAATAATTTTTCTTTTGGAATTTCAGTATGGGCACATAGGATATTTTGCGATTGTAAATTTGGATCATTTATCAGGGGAGCCAGATTCGGATTACCGGATACCGAATTATAAAGAATAAT
>CBDUCT010000090.1:0-10709 GCA_965365715.1 uncultured Cyclobacteriaceae bacterium
TTTATAGGACTTCCGCCCTTACGCGCCTGCTGCAGGATTTTCCCTTTGATATTGAAATCAATAAAAGGATTTGTTACAGCTATTTTTGAAACGCCGAAGCCAATATTCAACCGGTCCAGGATGGAATAACTGAATCCCAATCTGATATTGGAAGGTGCAAATACTCCATAAAGATCACTCCAGCCATTTTGAACCGTTCCGAATCTGTGTTGAATATTCCATTCCAGCGTTTTAGAGGCATTAATTACATCGGTTTGATTTTCAATGAGAACAGCACTTTCAAATGCTTTTCTTTGAGGCCTTGGCTTGGATTTTTTTTCTTCTTCATCCTGTGCGAAGGTCGTGTTGCCAAATGTTAAAACAAAAGAGGCAATCAACAAGTAGGTTATTAATTTTATATTTTTCATTTCTATTTGTTTTTAATTATTTTCAGCTCCTTCTATAATCCATTGTAAAACCATTTGTGTATCTCTCGGGGTGCTATATCTTTCCATTGATCCACCTTCAGCGATCTTTGTATATAAAAGGCTTTGTTCAGGATTGTCAGTATCAATGTAATCACCGTTCGTGAGGGTTGTAAATGCAAACTCCTCGGTCAGGTCAGGTGGAATGCCCCCGGTGTTATGGCAACCAGCATAAGCACAGCTGGTCTCAAAATATGGGATCAGGTCTTCAGAAAAACTTACATCTACAATAGGCTTTTCTCCGGGTCTCACATAATCTGCACAGGAGGACATCCACAATAATAATATTGTGCATAGTGGCAATACCCACCTGGCACGTCTTTCCGTCTTAATCATATTAAAATTCATTTTCATAATGTTATTCCTTTAATCATGAATTGGATGGATCATCAATAATCCTCTGTTCATTTATAATCAAAGCATTCTGGCTTGAGTGCGATTAATGATCCGGGTTCCTTTTTAAAAATGTATTATTCATTCTATACTGAAACGATAATCTGGCTTCGTTTGAGGAATTGATAATACCAAAGCAAAAATGATCCTTATTGTATTTTTTATCAATTTGTTACCTAAGATTTAATAGATACATTCAATTGATTATTTTTGATAAAATTTTGACATAGATTCACATAAAAATGATTTATATCATATTAATTTGAACAAAAATCGTTGTATTTTTAAGTCTGGTTTCATACTTTGATGAAATTTTTCAGATAAACGGGGAGAGATGGTAGATATAAACAAGAAAAAATGCTTAGAATGCAGGCATTGTTTCAGGCGGAATGTTCTTTTCGAGTTATTAAACGATAAAGAACTCGATCTGTTAAATAATAACCGCACAGAGGTATTTTTCAAAAAAGGTGAGATAATTTTTAAACAAGGTTCTCCTTTAACTCATATAGTTATAATCAGTGAAGGACTGGGAAAAAACTATATTGAAGGTCCGAGGGGGAAAAACCTGATCATTTCTATCGTTCAGCCTTATCTGATCAACGGTGGGCCGGGTATGTATGTAGACATGCGTCACCATTCTTCCTTAATGGCCCTTGTAGATTCAAGAGCCTGTTTTATCGATGTTAATATTTTTAAAGAAGTAATCCGTAAAAATTCCATATTCGCCGAAGAATTTATAAAGTGTTTTTCAGAAAGTAGTATACACACTTTCAGCCAGTTTGTTACCCTTACACAGAAAAATATGGAAGGACGAATCGCCGAGGCTTTACTCTATCTGAAAAATGATGTATTCAAGAACGGATCCATCAAATATATCACAAGGCAGGAAATAGCCGACCTGACCGGATTGACCAAAGAAAGCACCATCCGGGTAATGAAAGAGTTTAAAAACGAATGCGTGATCGATGAGGAAGATAAGGAGATTACGATCCTGAATGAGAATGCCCTTCAGAAATATGCAGATTTAGGTTAATCGAGCCACCAGAAAATAAAAGTATCACTTGTTCTTAATCCCATTTTCTTTATGTACAGATTTTGTTCCTGAAAATTTACTATCAATGAATTGGTGTACCATTTTACGTCTATCCCATAATGTGATAAATAAACACAGTTAAACTTAACAATTCAACCTTTATTGCGGTTTGGCTCAAAAGTAAAAGGCTGCCCTTGCGAGACAGCCTCATACTAATAACCTTATAAAATTTCAGAGATCACTCTCTGAATCTCCTGTTTTTATAATTTGGTCCTTTAAGCTTGGTAGGTTCAGATATTACATTTACTGACCTGGTCTTAGCTTTATGAATTTCATCAAAATGATTTTTATATTCCGGGCTGTTAATATCTGTTATGTCTATTGCCTTAACTGCCAGCTTTTCCGATTTGGAATTATATTCAAATCTGTGATTTTTATACTCCGGGGATGACACCTTCTTAAACTTCAGGGTATGCACCTGAAATGAATCATCCTTTTTCTGCGCCCAGGAAACCTGGCAGACAGAGATCAGAATTATGATTAATAATGCCTTTTTCATATCAAAAAGTGTTTAAAATTTGAAATAAATAAATCTGAAATTAAAGGATATGGCAATGTCCTTGAGTTTACATTACCTTTTTTAAAGGATAGAAAAGACTAAATGGCCTTAGGTGGAGGAAAGGGTATATCTGAATAATATGAATCAATGAATTGGTCATTCATTTCCTCAAGTTTTTTTAATGGTTTCACCGAATATTGAAGGTCTGAACCACACGCTTTCAGGAATTCTTCAGATAATTCTTGTATGTCTTCAAGGGATTCACTCATCTCCAACTCAATATTTATCTCCTCCGCCAGGCCATAGACAAAAGGCGTAATAGATACAAAGAAGAGAAAATACAATACCATTGTGATCATCAGGAACTTTGATCCCAGTCTGTGATATTCGCGGAATTGATTAACTCTCATAATTCTAAAAAAATTACTTATTCTCTACGAATATGATAAAAATAAGTTTCAGTTCACACCCTTACTTGTAATTATTTGAATTTGATAATTTCCTGAAGCCAGTATAAAAGCTGTATTTTCCCCGTAATTTGTTGTTTCATCAGGTAAAATTTCGTTTTTATTCTCAAATAGCACCTTATAGGAGATATTTTCCGGCAGGATGATGGTTGCCGATGTATTAAAAGGAATGTTTACATCCATTATGATGCCATCATCTTCACGATCCCAGTTGCTTTCAATCCTACCGAAGGAAGACATGGTACTTGACCTGACCCATAAAAGGTCCTCCGGGAAGTAAGGTTTTACCATGAAATGTTTATATCCCGGATCTTCTTCAACAGGGCGGATACCACCCAGATATTTATAAAACCAGGCGCTGACATCACCAAAGAAGATATGATTCCTGGAACTTTCTCCCTTCCAGTCTTCCCATAAACTCGTAGCCCCCTGGCTGATCCAGTGCCCCCATCCGGGAAAATCCGTTGTATTGATCATATTGTAAGCCACATCGATTTTACCCATTTCAGCCAGTGTATTGGGAACGAATTTTGAACCAAGCACACCGAAATCCAGATTCAGATCATTGCTCTCAATATTTTCAACCAGATTATTTAAAACTTCATAGGCAAGATCAGCATCCAGCATATTAAAGAACAGGGGACAACTAAGCGCTGTCTGTGTTCCATTCCCAACTATATTGTTAGGTTTATCCACAAATTCTTTTTCAAAGGCGGATTTAATGTTTGCTGCCAAAGATGCATACCGGTTTGCATCTATAGTATTACCCAGTACACCTGCAATTTTTGACATGATCACGGCATCCTGATAGAAATAGGCCGTCGTGATCAGTTCCGGGGGGGAGATGGCTCTGACCGGCACCCAATCACCAAGCCCCCATCTGACGATAAAATCCTCTGCAGTTCCTGAAAGAAATTCAATGTATTTCTTCATGAATGGATAGTATTTCTCAAGCATTTCCTTATCCCCCTTATATATATAGGATTTCCAGGGTAAAATGATCAGGGCATAATCCCAGGCTGGTCCGTTCCCCCAGTAATATCCCCATCCCCCTGTTGGAACGATTGCGGATACCATTCCCGAAGGCAACTGCGAATCAACGATATCGTTTACCCATTTATCATAAGAGTTTACCACATCATAATTGTATAAAGCCATATCGCTCGCCAGCTGTCCATCGCCCGTCCACCCATTTTTTTCACGATGAGGGCAATCGGTGGGGTATCCATGATAGTTGCTTACGAAAGACCATTCTGTTGCCTTTTGAATATTGTTCAGCAGCTCATTTGAACTGGAAAAGGAACCAGTTTTGGCCATCGCCGTACTCACTAAGCATGCTTTGATATTATTCAATGCCAGTTCATCAAATCCTTCAATTTCCACATATTGAAAGCCGTGATACGTGAACCTGGGATGCCAGGTTTCCGGTCCTGATCCTTTAGTAATATAAACATCGGTCTGGAAGGTAGATTCAGCTACCAGGCCATCAATGTTTCTCTGGTCCACCGTACCATCAGGATATAGTTTCTCTCCGTATTTGAAACGGATCTCTCTACCGGTTTCGGTATCTACCGATAATTCTATAAAGCCTGCCATATTTTGTCCAAAATCACATACCATGGTATTTTCAGGAGTTTTATAGATCCTTTTTGGATCGATTTTTTTTATTATCTTTATCGGAGGCAGGTTTTGTGCAACCATCTTGCCTTCCGGCCCTCTGACCTTCCGCACAGGGTGCCAGTTATCCTCAAAAAAACCGGGGCTGCTCCAACCTGGCTGTTCCAGCCTGGCATCATATTCTTCCCCCTGACGAACACTGTTGAATATGACAGGTCCCGGGCTGCATGTCCAGGTTGTATCGCTGATTACTTGTTGCACGGTACCCATGCTATTGGCAATCCTTAGCTGAAGCCTGAATGTGGGATCGGCCCGCCAGGGTGCTTTGTCAAAACTCCAAACGCCTCGGGAAAACATATTATACCATCCATTCCCCAACATTACCCCAACGGCATTCAGACTATCCCGGAGATAATCTGTGATGTCGTGAGTTACATATAGAACATTTTTGTCATAAGCAGTAAATGCAGGGTCGAGTACATTTTCTCCCACTTTTTGTCCGTTAATATACAATTCATAATATCCCAGGCCGCTTATATATGCCCTGGCGGATTTTGCACTTCCATCGATGATAAACTCCTTTCTGAATATTGGAGAACGTTCTTCCCGCTCCGGCGGTGCGTCTTTTGCGATCTTCTTTCTTTGCTGGTCACGTTTGCTCCAGTCAAATAGTCTTGGGGCGCTGAGCCAGGCTGACTGCCATAATCCAGGATCAAGCAATCCTGTTTCCCATTTTGCCGTTTGGCTGTATTTTGAGGGATTCCCTGATTTATCCCATATTCTTACCTTCCAGAAGTATCTTTTGTGGGATTTCACTTCCGGACCATTATATTTAATGTTCACCGATTGCTCTGAATTGACCTTGCCGGAATCCCATATGTCCCCCTCATTCTTATCCAGCAGGAAGGGTGTACTGGCTACAAGGACCTGATAGGCTGACTGCTTGTTTTCCGGCAGACCCGTAGCAACTATCCAGGTTAGACCGGGATTAATATTATCTATTCCCAATGGGTCGATTCTGTTATCGGTCAGAAGCTTGGTAAAGGAGATGTCGTTATACCGGTCTGTTATTTGTTCCCTGCAGGAGCTAAATATCATGACGACAAACAATAGAGCTATGAAAATTGGTCTCATTATAGTATGCATTAACAGATTTATATTCAATATAAGATTTCATCAGAGAAAAATAAATTTTTTTTATCGCGCCAGGGATAATTGAGTTACCAGCCTGGATCCCCCGAATCAAAAACATCCCAAGCATCCATCACTTCAAATTTTGGTTCATAAACAGTCTTATCCCTGCCTGAAATACAGTTTTAATCTTCCCAGGCTTCTTTTAAAAACCGTATGAAGTTCTTATGCATAATATTTTCAATATCTCCTTCAGTATATCCCCGCGACATCAGAAGGTCTGGCAATTTTTGTAAATCGGCTATGGTATCCAGGTCATGGGGGCATTGTTCCTTGCCGAAAGCACCATCCAGGTCTGATCCGATCCCAACATTGAAAGCATTGCCTGCGATTTGACAAATGTGATCAAGATGGTCAATCAGGACCTCCAAATTGACCTCCATTTCTTCGGGGGTTGACTTTCCGCGAATCCATCCGGGTTTCATCATCCATGCATCCATGGCCACCCCGATCACGGCATCCCTTTCCAGAAGTGCTTTTATCTGGTCATCCGATAACTGCCGGTTGTGATCTACCAGTGACCTCACATTACAATGACTTGCCCAGACAGGTCCTTTGAAATGGTTCAACGCTTCCCAGAAACTTTCCTCACATAAATGTGTGGTATCCAGGATAATGTTCAGATTCTCCATTTCATCCAATAATTCTAATCCTTTCGTTCCTAAGCCTCCTGAAGCATCAGTCCCCTGGGCATATGTTCCCGGCCCATAATGAGCAGGACCAAGGGCACGCAATCCCTGTTCGTAACTTTTCTCCAGATAATTCAGATTTATAATAGAATCAGCACCCTCCAGGCTTAATATATATCCAATAGGTTTTTTCCCTGTTTCCTCGTTGCCCATCCATTTTTTCATCTGGTTATACAATGAAGAGAGGTTGATCACCTGTACCATTTCACCTTCCTCCTCCATCGCCTTATACCAGGCCAGTTGTGCCTGTGTTTGCGCCCATGCCTGTTCTGGGGAATTCCACCCCGGAAGATTATTCCCTTTTTTGACATATCGGGCTATTTGGGTAGCCACCACCAGGCCTATATTTCCTTTTCGCATCTCCGGGAAAGCGACGGTTCCTCTACCCCTGTCGGGTTTATCCTTCATATCCTCTTCAGTTTCGCGGATCTGATGAACAGATCTTCTCAGGTCGCGATTCCATTCCATGGCATTCATGCTCAGGTCGAGGTGTGCGTCAAATATTAATTGCATATTCAATAATTGATTTTTCTATTTCTTGCAATTACTTCCCATTTACCAACAATATGTTGATTATCAACAACTGCGACTTCATTATACAATGCAGTGGTCGGGCAGATATGATAAGGAAGACCATAAATCACATCACCTATTTTTATTTCAAGATTCCAAGTGTTCTCAACAACCAGGTGTTCTTCACTATGGCCGACCGGCTTTAAACCAGTTACATTTAAAAAAACTATCCTGTTCTCCAATGAATTCTCTGATGCTACGGACTTATGCCCGAGATCAAGGCAAAAGATGCCCTGAGCCGGATTTGACACAACTCTGGTAACAAGGACAGCAGATGGCAGAAAGGGCATATCCCGGAACCGAGATCCATATCCTGCATCCCAGAATAATGTGGTCCCCGGACTGCAAATAACCCGTCGATTGGAGGCATGGACCGGGAAGGTAGGTGAGCCGCCGGCAATAATTTCCGGGACTATTCCATATTTCTTCTCCAGTGTATCTGCCAGGTTTGTCACCTGAGCAAAATCCCTGTCACATGATTCCTTTCTCTCCCCCGGATCCGCATTCCGGATATGGCCATCATAGATATGCAATCCTTTAAGATTGATCATTTTTAACCCAAGACAATATCCATACAGATCAAGGGCCTGATCGGGATTTATTCCGGTACGGTTATTCCCGTTGTTTATGTCAATATATACATCCAATAACAGATCTTCTTTCCTCAAACAGGAATCTATCATTTTGGCTGATGATTTATTGTCAACGAGGGTTGAGAAACTGGTACCAGGATAGGCATTTATCAGTCGAACCAATCTTTTCAGTTTCACCTCGGATGGCTGGTAAGCCAGGAGAGCATTTCCGGCACCTGATATCCCCAGTAATTCAGCTTCAGCAATAGTAGCACACTTAAATCTGTTTATTCCGGCTGCCATTTGCATCTTGATCACTTCAGCAATCTTATAGGTTTTAATATGTGGCATCAGGCGACCCATATTGTCATCCACCATCCGGATCATCTGCCGGATGTTTTTTTCTACCCGGTCCCTGAAGATCACCAGGGCCGGGGAATCGATATCCTCAATTTCTTTTATAAAGTACCAGTCCTCTGAGGAGACCATGTCAGATCAATTCAAATACTGCTTCTATTTCTACGGGAATATTATCCGGTAATGATCCCATACCGATAGCACTTCGTACGCCAATCCCGTTTTCTTCTCCAAACACCTCAGCAAAGAGTTCACTACAGCCATTGATCACGTAGGGATGTTTTGTAAAATCCTCTATTGAATTAACCATTCCAAGCACTTTGATCACTCTTTTTATTCGATTCAGATTTCCCAGATTTGTTTTCAAAGTGGACAGGATGGCCAGACCTACCTGCCTTGCAGCTGCTTTCCCTTCTTCCAGATCCATATCCTTACCTACTCTGCCTTTTATCAGATTCCCATCCGACATAATGGGTCCATGGCCGGAAACATACACCAGGCGGTCCACAATGAGAAAAGGTTTGTATACGCCCAGAGGTGCCGGAGCAGGGGGGAGTTTCAGTTTCAGCTGGCTTAGTTTTTCATTTGGAGATATATGATCCATAAGTAAAAATTTGAAATTCCTGAATATTTATATTATAAATTCAATTTATGAATTTATTTTAAATAACTATCATTATGCATGAAAATGTACGGATACCGGGTGAATAACATCACAAGGAGATCAGCAAATTCTTCCTGTTAAAAATCAAAACAGAGTGGAAGGTTCAGGATGATATTATACAAATATATCCATGATCAGCACGGCCAGTAATGCAGCTATGGAAAGAATGGCTTCCATGGTTGACCAGGTCCTAATGGTATCTTTTACGCTCAAGTTAAAATATTCCTTGAACAACCAGAATCCTGAGTCATTGACGTGAGAAAAGAAAATACTGCCGGCACCGACTGAAAGGACCATCAGGTTAGGATCGGCGCCCGACTGGACTACCAGTGGGGCAATAATTCCAGCAGTGGTCAGACCTGCCACGGTGGCTGACCCTATAGATAACCTGATCGCCACAGCCATTCCCCAACCTAAAACAATAGGGGAGACGTTAACATCCTTTAACAGCATGGCGAGGTAATCATTGGTGCCACTATCCGTAAGTATTTGTTTCAATGCGCCGGCCCCACCTATAATAAGCAGGATCATGGCAATGCTTTTTACACCATCCACAAGAGAATCTGCCACATCGCCCACTTTCTTGCCTTGCCTTATCCCAAGGGTATAAATGGCAAAGACAACGGCCAGGACCATGGCGATTGTCGGATCTCCAATAAAATTGATTATATCCAGCAGCATGGATTCTCCCTGAATAAACTGGTTAGTAATCGAAGCCAGGATCATCAGGACCACAGGGAAAAGGGCGGTTACGACACTGATCCCGAATCCAGGCATCTCTTCATCTTTCAATTCCCGCTTATCATAAAAAGCTTCAAGGGGGTTTGATTTTATTTTTTTCAGTGTTCTGGCAAAGACAGGGCCTGCAACTAATATTATAGGTATACAAATAATGATCCCGTAAAAGATGGTCGTGCCCATATCCGCATTGAATTGCTCAACCAGGGCTGTAGGAGCAGGGTGGGGAGGCAGCAGACAATGCGTAGCTGAGAGTGCTGTGATCATCGGTAAACCTAGGTATACTACCGGCAGTTTGACCCTGTATGCTATGGTAAACATCAGTGGAACCAGTAATACAAAACCAACACCGTAGAATAAAGGGACACCCACGATAAAACCGGCTGTTGTTAAAGCCCAGATCACATGTTTTTTACCGAATTTATTGAGCAGGGTAATAGAGATCCTTTGTGCAGCACCGCTATCAGATATCAATTTGCCCAGCATAGCCCCGAAACCCAGGATAATTGCTATAAATCCCAGGGTATTCCCCATACCTGTGATAATAGAACCGCTAATGGTTGAAAGATCCATCCCGGAGACAACTCCCATGCTGATGGCCACAATGATAAAAGATAAAAATGCATCCAGTTTTACTACCGTTGTAAGCAGGATCAGAAGCAATATCCCAATTAACAGATAAACAATAGGCATTTGATTATTTGTTTGATTCGTGTTTAGTTTTAAATCCCTTCAGCATCCATTTTCTTGCTACAATAAGGCCAAAGGAAGAAGAAATGGCGATAAGCCCGTAAATGAGCCACATTACTTCCGTGTTCATTTCAGATGGTGGGGTATCTGCAGGGCAGTATCTCATGAGGAACCACCCGGAGTACAATGCAGTGATGATCTTTGTCAGGAACCATGGGAACTGGCCGATCCCCATATATATACCGGTCATATTCTTAGGGGCGATTTCCGCCACCCACTGTAGAAACCTGGGCTGCCACATGGCCTCGCCTATGGTCATTATGATCAGGTAGATCATCAGGGTATAAATGTTCGGGCCGAAAGCCAGGATAAATGTCGGGAAGCCCATGATAAAGGTACCGATGATCATCATATTATAAGTATTCCTCCTGGCAGTAAATGCTGTTACAATAGGGGCGAGAATAAAAATCAATATTGGATTCAGATTGACGAAAAATTCAAAATTACGGCTGACAAATCCCTCGAAAGCCCTGCTTGTATATTGGGGGAGTGTTAACCAATTATGTGCAAAAAGGGTTTGTACAGGAATCAGAATGAAAATAAAATAGAGAAAGCGCATATCCCTAAGGGGGAAATTGCGCATATAGAATGAGGCTTTTTCTTTCAAAGACATTCCACTCAACTCATCTTCCTCGTCATCAA
>CBDUCT010000091.1:0-10698 GCA_965365715.1 uncultured Cyclobacteriaceae bacterium
TTCATTCAGTTTGGCAAATTCTTCACGCCTTCTTTCTTTTATGTGCATGGCATCTCTTAGTTGTTCACCAACCTCGTTATGCGGACCGCCACTGTTATACCAGACAAGAGGATCTACCCCTTTACTCAGTGTATATTGTACCAGTTTCTCCAGGTTACCACGCTTCATAATATTCCAGTTTGCATCGATCAGGGTGTATTCCCATCCCATATCAGCTGCCAGGTCAACAAATTCTACCAGTTTTTCATAATCCTGGGGACTGTCATGATCGGACCACCAGCTCCAGCTCGCCCTTCCTGGTTTTATCCATGATAGATCCTCAACAATATTTGGGTCAGCAAGATCCTGAACCAGGGTAGATTCTACCATAGATGCTAAATTATCAGATACCATAATAACACGCCAGGGCATGATCCAGGGTAGTGTTGCACTGGGTTCCTGAACACAGGTTCCCATCGCTTCCTCTTTCTCAGGCAACCGGATAACATAAGTTCCGTCAACCACAATGGGTTGAAGATGCCCTCCATAGAAATTATCGCCCAGGTTCGATTCGGTAATTAATACCCATGCATTCTGAGTTTCGAACAGGGTAGGGAAGGCCCATCCCTGACCGCCCGGGGAATTTTCCCCGATTTCGGATCCATTGGTATAATAGGTTTCATAGGCGGGAGTATACTTAGTTATAGTATCGTATGGGTGAAGCCACGCCTTTCCAGGCATTGGAATTTTGAAAGAGGTTTTCTCTCCAGTAACTGTATACAGAGACTCATCGCTTTCCGGGAAACGGTAACGGAAAGCAACTCCATCATTTAGCGCCCTGAGATCTACTGCCAGCAACTGGTTGGAATCATTCTTGAAAGTAATGGTCAATTCATTGGCAGAATATTTAATATGACGCTTTTTACTTGATATCAATTCATAACTATCTCCAAGTGCGCTAATTTCAGTTTCAGATTCATAATGAAGCTGGTTGGTAAAATTTGCATCCCTTCGTGAGATACCTAGCAAAGAAGGTTTTATCATCTCAACCGGCCCATCCTCGGTTTCCAGAAAAACCTGATAGGTGAGTTCAGTTTTATTATCCTGACCCAGCTTTGTATGCGTTAAAACAATTGCGAGCTTTTCATCCGGTGAACTTAGTTCCCAGGTTCTGACTTTTGGTTCACAGGCCATACATAGTATAATGATTAATCCAAGGAATAGGATATTGCGTAAAAAATGCATTTTCATGATTACGAATTATTGTTATCTCAAAAAACTGACTAAATATACATTATTTTTTTATTGGCTCAGAGGATTTATATTCTGGTATTACTTTATTAAAATAATCTGAACCAAATAATCAATTATTAAATTTAAAAATGGCATCATACATAGCATAAACATTCTCCACGGGTGTATCCGGTTGAATATTATGTGCCGGAGCCGCTATATATCCACCGCCTTCCCCAAGGATTTCACACAAACTGGTAATGTCTGATCGTACTTCATCAGGAGATTTAAAAGGCAAAAGCTCCTGCACATCGATACCTCCGAAAAATATGAGGTCCCTGCCAAATTCTCTCTTCAGAAATTCAGGCGTCATGTCCTTTGCCCGGGGTTGGATGGGATTTAAAATATCCAATCCAAGTTCAATAAAATCCGGAATGATAGGAACAATTGATCCGCAGCTATGCCAGGCGATTTTGATATCCGGGTTTACCTTCCGAAACGATTCAAACATTTGCCTGATCCTGGGTTTAAACCAATATCTCCATGTTTCAGGATCCATGATCATACCATGTTGCATGCCAAAATCATCACCGCACCAGATAATCTCTGCACCTATTCTGATCAGTTCTTCTCCAATTTTTGTGTTGATCTCCATGATGCGATCCAGTAATCGCGGCATATATTCTTCAGACAACATTAGGTCCATCAGGAATTTCTCCAGGCCAACCAGGTACCATGCGGTTTCAAATATCGAAGTTTCCAGGTCACCAATGATCACATAATCATTTTTGAACTTATTGACGGTTTGCCTGGCCATATCGAATCTGCCGTCGGCCAAAGGATCAGGAAAGTGATATTCGTCGACTTCTTCGATTGTTCTAATATTCTCCAGAGGAAATTCTATAAACTCATTGTATAATCCAGTATTCTTGAAAACCATACCCCATTCATTTACCAGGTGACCATCCGGCCTTTTTATTGTTTCACCTCCCTGAGGATATGTTGCTGCAATGGCCACAAAGTCATTACCCAGCTTCGTGAGCAGGTTCGTATGTGAAATACGGGTGGATAACAGAGAATCAATTGGTTTTTCATAGGGTACATCCATCGACCTGGAAAGATTCTCAGCTGCCTGAGGCGTAAGGGTTGCAAAAACAGGAGGCCTGTCTGGCTCTTTATGATTAAGTGTTGCTAATACTCTTTCCCTGGAATTCATTTCCAATATTCATTTACGGTTTGCTGTAGTTCGGGATAATCTAATCCCCGATCGTCATATTTAATCAGTATAAGAATTATTTCCCTGTAATTTCTTTTAATAAACTGAAAAATGCCTTTTTGCGTTCGGAATTTATACCCCAATCGACTGGTACGCTTTGGTATCCCTCTTCAAAGCTTTCTCCTTCCCTTCGGAAATCAAAGAATCCCCAGGATGCATGGCTTGAAAAGGCTGCTATCATATTGTTCATGTCCTTGTCAAAATCGTAATGATCATCTTCATTGAAAACTATAGGCATGGGTCTGTAAGAGGAAAGTGCACGCGTCTGATCAACCATTTCCATAATCCGTGCTGGTTCATGAACACCATTGCCATGAATTAATACGAAGTCAGAGACTTTTACAACTTCATCACTAGGCAACCGGTTTCCATTAAAACTTGTACCAATCAGTAATCTTTTGCCATTTTTATTTATAGACTTTGCCAGATTAATCAACTCAGGTATTCTTGGCTTTTGAATTATTTCCTGTTGATAAGCGCCGTTATCACATTCATTGGCTATTTCAATAATAACATTTTCATACCCTTTGTCGAGCACCCAATTGATTGCATTGCTTACTGCATTTTTTACTGCTGCTTCATCCTCCAGGTTCTCGTCCTGACCGAAATAAAACAATCCCAGTATAGTAACCATGCCCAGCGCATCCGATTTTTTTAGTATCTTATCTAGTCGTGCCATATATTCCGTCCTTAATTCACCTTTTTCAGTGTAACCGTTATTGACCCAGGGTTGATGTCTGGAATAACCCTCAGGGCTGCCTCCCTGAAGATTTATAGTGAAGGCAAGCAATCCATGATCGAACCATTCGTCCATAGCAGCAACGAATTCTTTCGTATTTCTCTCAGGGACCCACAGATCTGTATCCGGGTATGCCCACCTGCTGACTGTTTCAGGATTCAGATCGTCAAAAACACCCTGCACCATTCTGGAATTTGGTATCAATCCTTCCATATTTATCCCGTTCCAGGTTACACCTTCCAGCGTGGGTTTTCCATTTATATAAAAATCTTCCCCCTTAATGGAAACAATGGTTTTGCCGGAATTTTCGAATGAACATCCTACAATCAAAATTGCCAATATCAGGTATAAACCAGGATTGATTTTATAATTTTTCATGTTGATTTTTTTGAGTTCAGTTGTATTCATTGTACAAGCCTGTCTAAAATTAAGGATCAGTTTTAAATGGTCATGCATTTGTGATCTTATGGAAACAAAAAATGATCATGTTTAAACAAAAAACGACCACCAGTTATAAAGATATAAAAATCGTTTGGATTTCTGTTAATTCGCTTGTCTAATCAATATCTTTGCCCCCAGGAATTAGCATCATTCTCAGACAGTAAACTGCCTTTATGTCCTTCAAAATTGACATTCATCCTTCAAATACACTCAGGATTACATATTCCGGAAAAATCACCAGAGAAGAAATTAATTCGGTAAGAGTAAATGCCAGGACCATGGTTAAGGTAAACAAGCTGGAATATATTCTGGTTGACCTCAGGAAGGCTATGCTGAATGTCAGTGAGATGGACCTTTTTAATATAGCCTCTTCCCAGAAGAAAGTCTATGGAAACATAAACAAAACGGCCATTATTTATACCGCAGGCAGACACAGCCACCACGATCTGATGATGTATGCAGCAACAGCAAACAGCAAGGGCTTTAAGGTTAAGTTATTTAAGAATGGTTCTGAGGCATCTAAATGGCTCAAATTTTAGTAATCCAATGTGGTGTCAGAGATTAAAACAAACCCCATGCCTGGGCAATCAGGAAAGTAATTATAAATCCCATTAGTAGGGGAAGTAATCCGGATATTGTAGTCCACTTAAGAGACCTCGTTTCTTTATATATCGTGTATAAAGTTGTGCTGCAGGGATTGTGGATTAGACTGAAGATCATCAGGTTTACTGCTGTCAGAAGTGTCCATCCCCCGGCCTCGAACAGATGCATAAGAGCTGACTGGTTATCAAGTTCAAAAATGACACCGTTGCCTTCACCGATACCCGTAATCCCTGATAGTTGCACCGTAAGCATCAATATGGTCGGTATCACAATTTCATTGGCTGGAATAGCAACTATATATGCAAGCAAAATGATTCCATTTAATCCCAGAAATATTGCAAATGGATCCATCCAGTTTACCAGATATTCAGCCAGGCTTATTCCATTCAAATCAATATTTGATACGAGCCAGATCAATGCACCTGCCGGCAGGGCAAATATAATGGCCCTCCATAAGACGAAGATGGTCCTGTCTATCAATGAAGTATATATGGTAAACCAGAATCGGGGAGGACGATAGGGTGGAAGCTCAAGGCTGAAAGCAGAGGATTCACCCCTTAGAACGGTTCTTGATAATAACCAGGAAACTACAAAGGTGAGAAAAATACCCAGGACAGCAACAAATATTACTGCTGCCGAGGAGATCAATCCGGCTAAATAGGATGGGACCAGGCTGCCAATAAATAATGAGGCAATTAAAATCTGGGTTGGCCATCTGCCATTGCATAAGGCAAAGTTATTGGTAATGATGGCTATTAATCTTTCCCTCGGACTATCAATGATCCTGGTTGCTACAACACCGGCGGCATTACATCCGAATCCCATACTCATGGTTAAGGCTTGTTTGCCATGGGCACCGGCCTTTCGAAATATCTTGTCGAGATTATAGGCAACCCTTGGAAGAAATCCAAAATCTTCGAGAAGCGTAAATAATGGGAAAAATATGGCCATAGGCGGGAGCATTACACTTATGACCCAGGCTGTAGCCAGATACATTCCATCTATTAGTACACCGTCAAGCCAGAATGGCAGATGGATCAATGCCGATAGATCTTTTAGAAAGGGATGTACATTGTCGAGTAATAGATACGCAAGAAACTTTGATGGATAATTAGCGCCGGTTATTGTAATCCAGAGAACGACAGCTAAAAGCATGAACATTATAGGGAATCCCCAGGTTTTACTGGTTACTATTTTATCCAGTGCCTGATCAAAATAAAGTCTTTTCTTAACATCGGGATAGGTAATACAATGACCGGCTATTTTTGCAGCTTCGTTAAAGTGATTTTCAACAAGTTCATCATGAAAATTGACTGCGAGATCCATCCTCAGTTTAGTAGCTTCCTTCTGGATCACGTCAACTTCATTTTGATAATTAAGAGCCAGGTCAGTGCCGTCTTTGGTAAGTTTTTCTGCATCGAACTGGCTGTATTCCACATCACCCCGGGCATGGTCCAGTAATTCACCGCTTTTTAAGGAAGCAATGATATCTTCATCCTCGTCAAGAAGTCTTTCCGAAAGCCAATTAGTATTCTCAATCTCAGGAAACTCAATCTTTAGCCTGGAACTTATCGATTTTATAGCTCGGCTGAATTTTCCGTTTCCATAGGAACGGACCTTTGGCTTTGTAATTAATTGGCCGGTTGCAACTTCACTCAGTGTATTTAATAGTTCCTGCAATCCCTTCCTGTACCTGGCGATGGTAGAGATAACAGGTACGCCAAGATCACGGGACAAGGACCTGATATCTATTTTCAATCCCATCCGTTCTGCCTCATCCACCAGGTTCAGACAGATAACAACCTTGTCGGTTATTTCCAATATTTGCAGAACCAGGTTCAGATTACGTTCTAAACGGGTAGCGTCTACTACAATTAAGGTTACGTCAGGTTTGCCGAAAAGAATGAAGTTCCTGGCAATTTCTTCATCAGCACTTTTTGATATCAGTGAATAGGCACCCGGAAGATCAACCATTTTATAATTTGCTTCTGCATATTGGAATCCTCCTTCCGCTCTGGTAACTGTTTTACCTGGCCAGTTCCCTGTATGCTGGTTTAAACCGGTCAGGGCATTGAAGACCGTACTTTTTCCAACATTAGGGTTGCCGGCAAGCGCAACAACAAAATCCACCTTGTTAAGATTGATCCCCAAACGCTTTAAATGTCCATCTCTGGCCTGCGGACAATTCTCACATCCGGAATTTTTTGTTTTGGGTGATATGGCTGTACCGTTACTCATCAAAGATCTCAACAAATATTTTATTGGATTGTTCTTTTCTCAATGCTATTACCGCTCCCCGGATCCAGTAGCCTATAGGATCGTTCAGGGGATTATCAAGTGCGAGCCTTATCTCAGTCCCCGGAACAACACCGAGGTCCAGCAATCTAAACCTCTCAAAGCCCTGACAAGCTTCATTTAGCTTTATCACCTTAGCCACCTGGTTATATTTTAAATCCGATAATAACTTCTGCATATGGTATTAAACGTATTTTCAGCATTAAGTTTTGGCTGTTGTAAAAAAATATTTAGGTATGGCTAAAAATTATTATATTGTAAAGCTAATTTACTTTATCAAAACATGCAATGATTTTGAACATTAATTGGAGTATATGCGGTCTGAAATAGATCGCGGGAAATACCCGGAGATCAGAGATTAGCTTTTTTCAATAAATAACAAACAAATGAATACTGGATGAACTGTTATACATTCATTATTATTTCTAAGTCATATTTTACAGATCAATCAGGTGTCATACTGTTTAACTAAAAAGTATTTCTATTATTGAAATTCATTTGAATGGAGTGGCCAGTTGGGATCGGATACATGAGCTTTTTTGATGATCTTGTCCATTTCCTCTACTATCTCCGGATAATTTTCTGCGACATTATTTTGTTCGCCGATATCAGTGCCCAGGTCATACAATTCGATAGGTGCATCAGGATTCTCAAATACACTTAACCGAACAGCCTTCCAGTTTCCCTTCCGTACTGCCTGTTTTTTACCTTGTTCCTGAAATTCCCAGTAGAGATAATCATGTTCGGGTTGGGATCCACCCAACAATTCCGGTAAATAGGATATGCCATCCGTTTCAATTTCAAGCTCAATATCAGCAATCTCACAGGCTGTCGGAAGAAAATCCCAGAAAGCTGAAATATGATCTGAAACTGATCCTGCTTCAATTTTACCAGGCCAGCGAACGATCAGGGGGACGCGAATCCCTCCTTCATATACATCTCTTTTCATACCCCTTAGTTCTCCACTTCCATTAAAAAAATCCGGATTATCACAACCATTGTCACTGGTAAATATGAGGATTGTATTATTGCCTAAATTGGTATTGTCTAACTCCTTCATAATTAATCCGACGTAATCATCCATTCTGGATATTACAGCTGCTCTTGATTTTTTTTCAAACGACCAGTCCTCTTCTGCTTCGTATGGCTCAAGTGTTGGTGATTCATACCTTTCACCCTCAGGAGCCTCGCCGTTATCATGTGGCATAGTGACTGGAAGATAAAGAAAGAAAGGATCTTCCTGGTTATTCGCTATGAAATCAATGGCCATTTCGAAAAAATCATCATTGGAATAATCGACTTTTTTTATAGCATATCCTCCTAATCCCCTGGTCCAGTGATCTTCAGGCAGATAATGAACTTCATTATCGAGCATAATTTTTTCCCCATTATGGTATAGATACTCCGGGAAAGAATTATGAGCATGAACCTGGCAGTAATATCCATAGAAATCATCAAAACCCTGAACAATAGGATCCCCGGAAGAGTTTTCAACACCTAAGCCCCATTTCCCATACATTGCGGTTTTATATCCCGCTTTTTTAAGAAGTTCTGCGACGGTAACAGTTTCATATGGCAATGGAAATTGTCCGTAGGGATCCACTTCCATATTCCCTCTAGATGGTGTATGGCCGGTATGCAGCCCGGTCATCAATACACTTCTTGCCGGTGCACAGACAGGTGAACCCGAATAATGTTGAGTAAACTTCATGCCTTCCCCGGCCAGTCTGTCAATATTGGGCGTTTTAATATCCTTTTGCCCGTAACATCCCACTTCTCCGTAACCCAGATCATCAGCCATAATATATATAATATTAGGCTTAACAGGATCCTCTTTTTTTGTGGAACAGTTGGAGAAAAAGAATAATAATGAAAGAATGATCAGGAAGTTTTTCATATAAATAACATTTAAAATCATAGTGTAAAAAAACTGAAAATTTTATCTCTTCAAAAGCTGAAAATTGATTGCAATCTAATCATATTTTTCTTATTATTATATATTCAACTTAAACAACTAGCTATGTTAAAATTACAAAAACCCTCATGGGTAAGCTACGCCTTATCCATCCTGATTCTTGCCTGCATGAATGCATGTGAGAATCCTTTTGAAAAATTAAATCCTGATAAGAATCAGGGCTTCCTAAACATTGAAATTGGACTGGAAATGAAGATTTTCAAGTCCCACGCCAGATTACAAGCAGTCAATACGGATGACTTTCTTGTAGTAATTAAAAAGGCAAATGATGAAGTTTATTTGTCTTATAACCGAGCTGTGGATGTTCCATCCGATATCCCGGTCAACCCCGGAGATTATTACATAGAAGTGGAATCTCCCAATGATGTTAATCCGGCTTTTGATAATCCAAAATATTTCGGAAGATCCGAGGTTTTCAGCATCGCCCCGAATGAACTTAAATCAGTACCTGTCTCAGCCTCCCTGGCCAACTGCATGGTATCGGTTATCTATTCGCAAAATGTAATAGACCAGTTCACCGATTTTTATACTGTGGTGTCTAACAGTAATGGTTCTGTCACCTTTGCCCGCGATGAGACCAGAATGGGATATTTTGATCTTATCCCGATTACAATTGAATCTCATCTGAGTTTTATTCTGGGTGACGGATCGATTGATACAAAAATAATTTCGGGGGAGATCCCTTTACCGGAGGCAGGAACGCATTATGAAGTGCATATTGACAGTTCGCTCGACCAAGGATCAATGTCGATAAACCTGCTTGTTGATGAATCCTTCCTGGTTGAGATTATTGACGTTAATGATCAAGGTACCACCATTAATGATGGGGCAATTGCCTATGGAGACTTGCTGATTACCGAGATCATGTATAATCCTTCCGCGTTGTCTGATACCGAAGGGGAGTGGTTTGAAATCTATAATGCTTCCAATCAATCCATTGATATATTTGAACTGGTTATCAAGCAAGGATCAGTTGTACAGCATGTTGTCAATGAGCATATACTTCTGGAACCTCAGCAATATTTGGCCTTAGGTCGTTCTCTTAATGCTAGTACAGGCATTGGCTACGTGTACGGTAGTGATCTTACACTGACAAATACGGAGGATCAGATAGAATTAGCCAATTACGGAACAGATGGGACAGATGGACAAAGCATTTCGATTGTCAATTATGGAATAGCTGGATTCCCTGATGGTACAGGGGCTTCATTAAACCTTGACCTGAATACATTTGATGCGGATCTCGCCCAGTCTGGGGAGAACTGGTGCACAAGTACTGTCGTTTTTGATACGGGAGATCTTGGTTCTCCTGGTAGTACGAATGAAGTATGTAGTCAGTAAATTATAATCAATAAATCAGATCAATTTATGTGAGGCTGTCTTAAAAGCAGCCTCATCTTTTTTGACATGATAATTTCATTACAATGATCCGAATCATTCACAAGTATTTACATTATTTGATAGCCATAGTTTTATCCTGAAATTTTTCGGAATATAGTTCCATCACCGGTCTTTTGAGACGACCACCACTTTTTGAGAGATCTTACAAGAAATTGAGAATAGATTTTGTTACCTTATGTAATACAGTGATCAGCAACTGATTTGTTCCCTTTTTTTTCTGTAGATACAGTCCTTTACCTGGCAGAAATCACAGGTATAACCTTTCTTCTCTGCTTTTTTCCCAATACCAATAATTCCGCTAACTGATTTGATAGGATCCATCAAGGAGGTTTCAGATAATCGAATATTACAATAATTTTGAGGAAAAAGGGAAAAGAGCTTCTGTTGTTCGCTTACATGCCAGTCACAATATCCGGGACTATAACGGTCGGTAATCCCCAATCCAATCTGTTTCATTTCATCTTGAAGAATATCCTGAATTTTATCCATGGCCTTCTCCACAATTTCGGAACCAATTACATCCACAACATATCCCTTCATCAGGTCACCTTCCGACATGAGTTCCTTTGACCACCTTCCAACACCCTCACAGCAGCATCTTGCAAATGTGAAACAGGCAAAGGATGCATTTAGTCGGCTGGCACGTATTATGCAAAACATGAATGTAGTTTCTGGCCAAGAAATAACTGGAAGGCATGATATATGCCGGCATGTGGATTGCGAGGAGGCAAGAAATGAAAAAAGCACTGATCCTTT
>CBDUCT010000092.1:0-10669 GCA_965365715.1 uncultured Cyclobacteriaceae bacterium
GTGCTGGTCTTGTTGCATTAGGTGCAGGATTTGGAATCGGTAAAATTGGTAGTTCCGCTATGGAATCTATCGCCAGGCAACCTGAAGCAGGTGGTAAAATTCAAACCGCAATGATTATTGCTGCAGCTTTGATTGAAGGTGTTGCATTATTCGGTGTGGTTGTTTGCTTACTTATATCATTTAAAGCCTAAATTACCTAAGCCTGAATTTCATGCATTTGGCTGGTTCAGGCTTTTCATTTGAAAAATTAAATTAAAAATATATGGATCTCGTAACCCCAGGTATCGGATTAATTTTCTGGCAGACCCTGACATTTCTTATCGTCCTGCTTATTCTTTCAAAGTATGTCTGGAGACCGATAATGAATGCTTTAAAAGCCCGGGAGGGTTCGATTGAAGATGCCCTCAGTGCTGCAGAACAAGCCAGGGAAGATATGGAGAAATTATCAGCTGATAATGAAAAATTGTTGGAAGAAGCCAGATTGGAAAGGGATAAGATAATTAAAGATGCATCATCAATGGCCTCCAAAATAAGGGAAGAGGCAAAAGAAGATGCCTCGAAAATTGCTGACAGGATGGTGGAAGATGCCAAACATACCATAGATCTGGAAAAACAGGCCGCCATAAATGAGATCCGGAATCAGGTTGCTGAGTTATCCCTGAAGATCTCAGAGAAGATATTGAGGAAGAACCTCTCTGATGATAAAAATCAAAAGGCGCTTATTGAAGAGTATATGAAAGACCTTAATCAAAATTAGAAAATGTCGAACTACAGGGTAGCGGTCAGATATGCGAAATCGCTGATATCTCTCGCAGAAGAACAAAATAAACTGGAAAAAGTTAAGGCAGACATTGATCTGTTAAACGCACTCTGTGTTGAGGTCAGACCATTTTTGAATTTTTTGAAAAACCCGATTATCAGTAACTATAAAAAGCTGGATGTTTTAAAGAAATTGTTTGAAAACAAGATTGATGAGTTGTCTTATAAGTTTATTGAAATAGTAACCAGAAAAAACCGGGAAGATATACTACCGGAAATTGGAGAAGAATTTCTGAAAGAATACAGAACACTTAAAAACATAGAAATTGTTGCTATTACTACCCCTATAGAATTAGACGAGGATCTTAAAAACGAATTTATCTCCTTAACCAGGAAAATTATCGGGGAAGAGAAAAAAGTTGAACTAAAGGAAGATGTGGATAAAGATCTTCTTGGAGGCTTTATATTAAGGATTGGGGATAAACAGATCGATGATTCTGTATCTTCCAAGTTAAGAGATCTGAAAAAGAAATTGATCGTATCATAGAATATAAAAATTGAATATATAATGGCACAAGTAAAACCCGATGAGGTATCTGCAATATTAAGAGAACAATTATCAAATTTCCGGACAGAAGCGGAGCTAGAGGAAATTGGGACCGTATTACAAGTTGGTGATGGAGTAGCCAGGATCTATGGTCTCAACAAGGCACAGTCCGGTGAACTTGTTGAATTTGAAAATGGTGTTACAGCTTTGGTATTGAACCTTGAAGAAGATAATGTAGGTGTCGTACTGTTTGGGGATTCCGAGGAAATCAAAGAAGGTGATACTGTTAAAAGAACAGGACAGATCGGTTCCATTATGGTAGGTGAGGGAATGCTCGGCCGGGTTGTGGATATGCTTGGTGATCCCATTGATGGGAAAGGAGATATAAAGGGGGAAAGATTTGAAATGCCATTGGAAAGAAAGGCTCCGGGCGTAATCTATCGTGAGCCCGTAAGTGAACCATTACAAACGGGAATTAAAGCGATAGACTCAATGATCCCGATCGGGAGGGGTCAGCGGGAGTTGATCATAGGTGACCGACAAACTGGAAAAACTGCCATTGCCGTTGATACGATAATCAATCAGAAGGAATTTTATGAAAAAGGCGAACCAGTCTACTGCGTTTATGTAGCCATAGGACAGAAAGCCTCTTCCGTTGCGCAACTTGTCGCTGTACTGGAAAAAGCGGGTGCGATGGATTATACCACTATAGTAGCTGCCAATGCTTCCGATCCTGCACCAATGCAGTATTTTGCTCCTTTCGCCGGAGCGGCTATTGGAGAGTATTTCAGGGATACAGGCCGGCCGTCATTGCTGATCTATGATGATCTGTCCAAACAAGCTGTTTCTTACAGGGAAGTCTCCCTATTACTTAGAAGACCTCCGGGAAGGGAAGCATACCCGGGAGATGTATTCTATCTGCACTCCAGATTACTAGAGAGAGCTGCCAAAATAATCAGCAGCGACAATGTGGCAAAAAATATGAACGACCTTCCTCCATCATTGAAAGGAAAAGTGAAAGGTGGGGGATCTTTAACTGCACTCCCAATTATTGAAACACAGGCCGGAGATGTGTCAGCCTATATCCCTACCAATGTGATATCAATTACTGACGGTCAGATATTCCTGGAAACAGATCTGTTTAATTCTGGTATCAGACCAGCAATTAACGTGGGAATCTCGGTTTCCAGGGTGGGTGGAAAAGCCCAGATAAAGTCTATGAAAGCCGTTGCCGGTACTTTGAAACTGGATCAGGCTCAGTTCAGGGAGATGGAGGCTTTTGCTAAATTTGGTTCTGACCTGGACCAGGCGACTCAGCTGGTCATCTCAAGGGGGCAGCGCAATCAGGAAATTTTGAAACAACCGCAATATGCTCCGGTCCGGGTTGAAGAACAGATAGCTATAATCTTTACCTCTACAAAGGGGCTTTTGGATGAACTGCCAATTGATCGATTGAGGGAATTTGAAATGGATTATATCCGGGAGCTGAGAGATAAGCAGAAAAAAGTCCTTGATAAATTGAGAGATGGTATATACGATGAAGAGGCTGAAAAAGCATTATGGGATACAGCTACTATAGTAGCTAAAAGTTATATAGTTAAAGAACAAAAATAATTTTGATCACTTAATGGCAAGTCTAAAAGAAGTAAGGACAAGAATTCGGTCTGTTAAATCAACACAGCAGATCACCAAAGCCATGAAAATGGTAGCGGCCTCCAAATTGAGGCGGGCACAGGATGCTATTTTACAGCTTAGGCCTTTTACAGAGAAACTCAGTGAAATTCTTCAGAGGGTGGTTAATTCAACAGAAGATATTTCGTCCGGACCGTTTTCTGAGGTCAGGGATGTGGAAAGAGTATTGATAGTGCCAATTACTTCTGACCGGGGATTGTGTGGGGCATTCAACAGCAATGTGATCAAAAACACGCTTAACCTGATAGAAACCGAATTTCAATCCATCCAGGATAATGGCCAATTATACCTAATGCCCATTGGACAGAAGGGATTTGAGTATTTCAAGAAAAGAGGATATAATGTTATTGAGGAATACAGCCAATTGTTTTCTCACTTATCTTTTGATAATGTAAAAGAAGCTGCTGATTCAGCCATGGATAGTTTCCTGAATAATGAACTGGATAAAGTGGTTCTGGTATATAATGAATTTAAAAATGTTGCCACCCAGATCCTTTGTGTGGAACAGTTTCTTCCTATATCTGGGGAAAATGAAGAAGAAGGGGAGGATACCACTGATTATATATTTGAACCCTCAAAATCGGATATAAAAACGGATCTAATACCTCAATCTCTGCGCATTCAATTCTATAAAGCAATTCTTGAATCCAATGCTTCCGAACATGGTGCCAGGATGACGGCAATGGAGGTTGCCACTGAAAATGCGGATGAATTACTGGGTGATTTGCAGATCCTTTATAACCGGACCAGGCAGGCTGCCATTACGAAAGAGATCCTGGATATTGTTGGTGGAGCTGAAGCATTATCGGCAGAATAATTGGTATCGGAGAAGAGAAAACTATCCTACTGATTTTGATGGAAATCCCTTCCTTGTTGTCTATTTTAAAACACTTTTATTTTATCTTCCGTTTAAATAAGTAGGAACAATTGTCTAAATTGAGTTTTCGAGATTGGTGTAGGTTGCATTTTGATAATTGTTTCTTTTTATTTATATTTTCGTATTAAAGGTCAAAATAATAAAGTGATATGGAAACTGTTACTACTTGTTTTAAATTAACATACACCCAGGAGCAATACAAAGAAGCTGTAAATTATGTCACGGATATGAAAAAACACCCAAAGAGGGTTTTCTGGATTGGCAAAGACCAGCAGTCTGATGAGGAGTTAGTCTATTCTGTTATTGCGCACCGGATCTTATCCGGATTTTATAATATCAATAATGCGAAATACAGTAACGCTCAGGTTTTGGGAATGACGAATCTGAGAAATGATAATTAATTGAATCAGCCGGCCGGCAAATACTTAAAGCTACCATGATCTGAAGATATCGTTAAGGAGGTTTCCTCTGAGTGATCTACATACCCCACTATTTTAGCTGCAACATTAAATGATTCGGATATTTCAATAATATCCCTTGCATATTTTTCAGGTATATACACTTCCATCCGGTGTCCCATATTAAAGACCTTGTACATTTCTTCCCAGGAAGTGCCACTTTCTTTTTGTATGATCTCAAAAAGGGGAGGAATGTCAAATAAGTTGTCTTTTACCACATGAAGATTTCTTACGAAATGTAATATTTTAGTTTGAGCCCCACCGCTACAGTGTATGATCCCATGTATATTCTTTCGGTACTCATCCAGGATCTTTTTGAATATCGGGGCATAGGTCCTGGTAGGGGATAGTACCAATTGACCTATATCAACCGGGAGGTCATCCACAGTATCTGTCAATAAGTAGCGTCCTGTATAGCACAGGTCTGGAGGAATTTGCGGATCAAATGATTCCGGATACTTATCAGCATATACTTTACTAAACACATCATGGCGGGCTGATGTCAATCCATTGCTACCCATTCCTCCATTATACTGATCTTCGTAAGTCGCCTGGCCATACGAGGAAAAACCAATTATTACATCACCCGGGCTTATTTTTTCATTGCTTATAACATCTTCTCTTCTCATTCTGGAAGTAACAGTACTGTCTACCACTATGGTCCTTACAAGATCGCCCAGATCAGCAGTTTCCCCTCCGGTACTTAAGATGTCAATACCATTCGATCTCAGCATATCCAGTACTTCTTCGGCTCCGTTTATCAAAGCAGCAATCACCTCTCCGGGGATCAGGGATTTATTCCTTCCTATAGTCGAAGAAAAGAGAATGTTGTTGGTGGCCCCGACACAAAGCAGGTCATCGGTATTCATTACGATTGCATCCTGAGCAATACCTTTCCAAACGGACAGGTCGCCGGTCTCTTTCCAGTATAAATAAGCAAGGGAAGATTTTGTGCCGGCACCATCGGCATGCATGATATTACAATAATCAGCATCATTTCCTATAAGGTCAGGGGTGATTTTACAAAATGCATTTGGGTATAATCCTTTGTCAACATTCTTTATTGCATTATGGACATCCTCTTTTGTGGCAGAAACACCACGTTGCATATATCGGTCACTCATAGGTTAAATTTAAAAAAAGGTATTAAGTTTTTGATTGGATTAAATCTTCAAAAAAGCCAAGCAACAGGAAATTTGAGTCTTATTTATTCTGATCCCAATCAATATTATCCCATTCAATTTCCTTCTCCCATTCTTCTGCATTTTCCCACTCAACAGTTTCTTCGATGATCTCCATTGTCTCCTCCTCGGGTACTTTTTTAGTGTATTCAAGGATCTTGAATTCCGTCCTACGGTTTCTCTGGTGGGCTGACTCCTGTTCTTCTATGGTTGGGAGACTATTAATTTCTTCATCCGATATGAGTAATTGGGATTCGCCATATCCTTTCGCGGTGATTCGCTCGGGATCGATACCGGCTTCAATAATATATTGAGTGGCCGATTGAGCCCTTCTGTTCGAGAGATCCATATTATAATCAGCTGTCTGGCGGCTATCGGTATGTGAACTTAACTCAATTTTAATTTCAGGATTATCTTCAAGTATGGCCACCAGCTTATCCAATTCAACGGCAGCGTCTGCCCTGATATAATCTTCATCGAGGTCATAATATATGTTTTCCATAACGATCGCTTTATCGATAACAATCCTGTCAAGTGGTATTTTTATGGTGAACTGGGTATTGGTTACCAGCTTGGTAAGGTTTTCCTTCGGGATGGATTTGCCGACGGTAGAGAAAACCACCCTTGTTGTTAAATAATCAGGTTTTTCTCCAAGTATATAATAATCTTCTTCTGTGTAGACCCGGAAGTTAAATACACCTTCACGTCCGGTTATAGCTTCTGAGATCAGGTTGTTTTCCTTGTCAAACAATTTTACAACAGTATTTGCAAGAAGGGTCTCATTCCCTTCATCATCTGCTGTGACTGTCGTGCCGGTTAGGAAGTAATTCACGATCTTCAGATCCGGATCATTGTTAACGAAGGTGTAAATATCATCATCCCCACTACCACCTTCCCTGTTGGAAGTAAAAAACCCTTTAGTAGGAGAAAATAAGAACAATCCAAAATCATCATCATTAGAATTGATCGGCGATCCCATATTCTCAATGGCTAGCTTTCCTTCTCTTCTCTCAGCCCGGAACAGGTCCAGGCCACCAAATCCGGGATGGCCATCCGAAGAAAAATATAAGGATCCGTCAATTGAGGAATAAGGGAACATTTCATTTCCATGTGTATTTATATCAGGTCCCATATTTCTCACATTTCCCCATCTTCCCCTTCCATCTCTGGTCGCTGAATATAGATCTGTACCACCAAATCCACCTTCACGGTTTGAGGCGAAATAGAGTGTTCGTCCATCAGCACTAAGTGCAGGAGTAGAATCCCAGGAGTCCGGATCGTTAATCCTGAGCATTCTGGGTTGTGACCATTGTCCTTTTCTGTTGGAGGTTGTAAACAGGTTTACATCTTTAGTACCTCTTTTTTTGCCATTGTTTCCTTTCGCATAGATCATGATCCTGCCATCCGCTGAGAATGTAACCGAACCGTCATTGGTATCATCATCATTGATCAGGTTGTCAAGTGGTTTCAGGGTAAGCAGATCCACACGTGCACCTTTGGTCTCAACTCTATAAATTTTCGTGAAAGAAGTTCCGGTGGCTTTGTAAATTTTTCCACCCTCCCTGGAACTCGTAAAGAACAACTCTCCGTTATTATATACAGGTGAATATTCTGCGCTGGCGGTATTGATATCGGTCAGGTTCTTAACCCGGTAATAATTTTTGGTTCCCAGTATCTCCTGAATGGTGTTAACATTTTCAAATTCTTTTGATGCCAGTGCATTATAATCGGAACTTGAAGCATTGGAGACCAGACCGTCAAATACCTGTCGGGCTTCATCATATTTCTGTTCCGCTTTTAAGGCAAGCCCAAGATAATATTGTGCTTCATCTTCAGTATAACCATTTTTTACAGCAGCCTGGTAATAAGGTAAAGCTTTTTTGATTCGGTTTGATAATCTGTAGGCTTCTCCTATCTTAAAATTGATGTAACCCGGATCGTCACTTTTTGCTAATGCTTTGTGGTAAATTTCAATAGCCACCTCATATTCCCCGACATCGTATTTCTTGTCTCCCTTTTTAACCATCTTCTTGTTCATGTTACATGCAGGTAATATGAACAGTAGGATCAGAATATAAATACTAATTCGTCGCATAGCCAAATATCAATTAGCCCTAAAGTATTTTTTTATCCAGGAATCTTTTGCAGGGATGATCCATTTATGCTTCAGATCCCCTTTTTTATCTACTAAGTTATTAAAAATTAAAGTATCCTTGGTAATTGTGCCTGTATCAATTTTCAATTTTAGTTCTGAAGTGGGTGTTAGATAAACTTCATTATCGATGTAAAAAGCCAGTTTTGAGCGATCCAGCCAGCTTATGCCGTAATCCCTTTCAAGCTCCTGGATAAACTTGAATGCTTTATCAATAGAACATCCTGAAGCCCCGTTTTCTTCCTCGTTCACACTTAGAATAAGAAATTGATTGTACATTATTTCAGCTCCGGCCTGCAGATCATTGCCATGCGCACTCCATGTTCTTGTAAAACCTATGGCTTTTTCCAGTATTTCTGTTTTTTCCTTTGGGGATAATGGACGGCTACACTGGTAGATCCAGATTCTTGATGTCGAAGGAAGTACGTCGAATGTTTTATCCATTGATTAATGATTTGCATTTAATTCTAAAACGAAAATTAAATGTAATTGTTAGGAAGCTGCTTTGTCACCTGACTTTTCAAGTAATTCCACGATATCCAGAACCTTGATATCATCCTCTTTTTCAAAAGCTTTTATACCATCTGAAAGCATGGTCAAACAGAAGGGGCAGGCTGTTGTTACAATTTCAGCCCCGGACTTTAAAACTTCTTCAGTTCGTTCGATATTTATATCCTTGACACCTTTCTCCGCTTCTTTAAACATCTGCGATCCACCTGCCCCGCAACACAATCCATCCGCTTTAACCCGCCCCATTTCATTTAGAGTTCCTTTAAGGGATTTGATAATACGTCTTGGCTGATCATAAATATTATTTGACCTTCCGAGATAGCATGAATCATGGTAAGTTATCTTTTTTCCTTCAAAATCATTTTGGGAGTTTAATGTTGAAGGATTATCTGACAGGATCTGATCCAGAAGTTCGGTATGGTGAACAACCTGGTAATTACCCCCAAGTGCTGGATATTCATTCTTAAATGTATTATAACAATGCGGACAAGGGGTTATGATCTTTTTTATTTTGTAATTATTCAATATCTGTATGTTTGACAAGGCCTGCATTTGAAAAAGAAGCTCGTTCCCTGCCCTTCTTGCTGGATCACCGGTACAAGATTCTTCCGGCCCCAGTACGGCAAAGTCAATTGAGGCCTGGTTCAATACCTTGATCAGGACCTGAATTACCTTTTGATATCGCTCATCATAGGAGCCGGCACAACCTACCCAGAGAAGATATTCGGGCATTTTATTCTTCGCGGCCAGGTCGGCCATTAATGGAACTTCCATATTATATTTATTTTCCATTCTTTTACTTTTTGTCAGAAATCAGGGATTCTGCCCATCTAAACCTGTCAGATGCAGGGACTTTCCAGGGAGCAAAATTTGTTTCGATATTATTGAACATCATGTTCCAATCGGCAGGTGATAATGACTCTTCCATGGCAATATATCTTCGCAATCCTAAAATCACCGTAACCGGATCGATACTAACGGGGCAAATATCGATACATGCATTACAGGTAGTACATGCAAAGATCTCTTCTTTTGAAATTTGATCAAAGAGAGAACCTTCACCATCCTTGCCCCCCGACTTTCCAATAATCTCGGCACGGTCTCTAACATCCATAATTATTTTCCTGGGTGAGAGTTTTTTACCGGTCAGGTTTGCGGGGCATACCGACGTACATCTTCCACATTCTGTGCATGTAAAGGCATCCATTATGTTTTTCCATGTCAGGTCCGTTATGTCCTTGACCCCGAACCTGGCTATTTCCTCCTGCATACCTGTTTCAGAGGTCTGCAGCCCCAGCATCATTTTTACTTCATTCATAACTTCTGGCATGTTATCCATTGTTGAAGGAGGGGCCAGATTCCCAAAATAAGTATTTGGGAAAGCCATGACGATATGCAGATGTTTACTGTAGGTAACATAGACCCCAAATCCGAGAATTCCGACTATATGAAACCACCAGCAAAATCTTTCTATTATAATCAATTGACCGGCATTCATATTTTCAACAATGGGCATGATAATCTTGTGGCTGATGTATAGTGTTCCGGTATTAATATATCCTTCGGACCCGAGATATTGAAGTGCCTGATCTGCTCCATTCATTGTTAATATGGCTGTCATTAAAATGATCTCAAATATAAGGATCAGGTTTGCATCCAGGAGTGGCCACCTGGTCATCTCTATACCGGTGAATCGTCTGATTTTTAATACATTTCTTCTGACGAGGAAGATAATGCATGCTATTATAACACCTGCCGTCAATACTTCAAATCCATTCATCAGGATGTTGTAAAAGGCATTATAGCCTGTCTCAGTTGGATACCAGTTTTGCAGCACTTTTGCAAAGAACCGATGCTGACCAGATAATCCGTCAATTATAAATTCAAGGACTTCCAGGTTTATAATTATAAATCCGACATAGATCAGCAGATGCAGGAAAGCCGCTATCGGCCGCCTGAACATTTTCTTCTGCCCAAAAGCAATCAGCAATACATTCATCCATCTTCTTTTTGTATCCCCACAAATCCTTTGTTCTTTCCCGAGACGTATTGTTGAGGTAATAAATCTTATTCTTCTGTATAGAATCAGAATGGCAGAAAGAAGGATCCCCGTGAACAGAATTTGACCTAGAATATGCATAAGAAAAGTAAATAAAAACTAATTATTCAAAATTTTGCCCCTTTTATAAAAATGACTAATTTTGCCCCACTTTACGGCGGTGATGTAGCTCAGGTGGTAGAGCATCGGACTGAAAATCCGTGAGTCGGTGGTTCGAATCCACTCATCACCACGCAGGCCATCAGTTTTTAAACTGGTGGCTTTTTATTTTATTTAATCGTCAATCTCCACGGTTTTATCCAAAGGGATCCCAAGCTGCTCATACAATCTCCTTCTGCTTTGCTTATCCCCGTCAAGAATTCCTTTCGCATATTCAGCTACAGTTTGCGCGTGTTCTCTTGGAACTACGACCACCCCGTCACCATCCGCGACGA